>NZ_JBFTRY010000090.1:0-14192 GCF_056399745.1 Dyella sp. 01N36 | reverse complement strand
TGATCATGGAAGTCGACGAAATGGTGGACGCCGCGCTTTCTGGTTATGACCAGGGCGAAGTGGTGACGATTCCTTCGCTGCCCGACATCGAAGCATGGAACCGCTACGACGAGGCGCGCCGCCGGATGGCTCCGGAGCTGTCGCGCGACGTGGCGGCCGATCGCTATAAGAGCGATATCCCCGAAGACGCCTGAACTGAGAACGCCGGCTACGCCATTGCACGCGTGCAGGCTTATAGTGTGCTCGACCGCACCGCGCATTGGTGCGATCCACGCGGGCCTCTTACCCGCATGCCTTGCGTAGAGTCATGGGAGAACGACCATGCGATATACGTTACTGGCAGACAGCAGGGACGGCATGCTTCTGCTTGCCCGCCTTCTGCTGATGGTTCTGTTTGTTATCTTCGGATGGAACAAGATCGAGGGCTTTTCCGCGACCGTCGCTTATATGGGTTCCGTTGGCGTCCCGATGCCAGCGGCCACGGCCGGCATCGCGGTGATCATGGAGTTCGTCGTGGGACTGGCCATCGTGGTGGGCTTCTACACGCGGCCGCTGGCCTTGCTGTTGGGCCTTTATACCTTGGCTGCCGCGGTGATCGGCCACCAGTTCTGGCATATGGTCGATCCAGAACGCGTCGGCACGATGATCAATTTCTACAAGAACGTGAGCATTGCCGGCGGACTGCTGTTGCTGGTGATTGCCGGCCCCGGGAGGTACTCGCTGGACAAGCGATAAGGCGGTTCCACCGACCCTGGCGCGACGGTGCGCGCCAGGTGGCAGCTGGCCCGATCAATGGAAGACGGGCGTGTTGTCGCCGCCCAGGCTTTGCAGCAGTTCGTGCGCTTCGCGCGAACGCGGGGCCACGGCCACCAGGCGCTCGGCGTACTCCCGGGCCTTGTCCGCATGGCCCGCATCTCGCTCCGCACCGGCCAGCGCAAACAGCAGCGACGCATCGTAGGGTGACGTGCGCAGGCTTGCTTCCCATAGCGTGCGCGCCTGCTCGTTCTTGCCTGCGGAATTCAACGCCACGCCATAGACGTAAGCGAAGCGCGCATTGTCCGGTTCGGCGCGATGGGCACGCTCGAGCCATGGCATGGCCTCTTTCGTCTCGTTCTGCCGAATCAACGACAAGCCCTTGGCGTGCAGCAGGTTGGCGTTGCCTGGCACGGCGCGCAAACCGTCGTCGATCACACCTTCCGCCTGCGCCTCATGGCCACTGTTTCGATACATGTCGGCGAGATTCACGTAGGCCGGCACAAAGTCCGGCTGCAGCTTGAGCGCCTGGCGGAATGCCTGTTCCGCAGCCGCCGTGTCGCCTCGCTCAACATAGACCACGCCAAGGTTGTAGTGCGACTCCGGACGATCGGCAATCGCCGCCTGCGCCTGTTGATACGCGGTGAAGGCACGATCGCGTGCGCCACGCTGGGTGACATCGAGTTGCTCGTCCGGCACGCCGGCCAGCACGCGGCCCGCTTTCACGCGCACATCGAGTACTGCGTCGTCGGCCAGCGGCGCCGCCAGTGGTCCGCGCACTTGGGTGGGAAATGCCAGCAAGGCATCGAGTGCGGCGGCACGCATCAGCGGATCGGCGTCGGCCAGTGCGGACTGGATCGCCGGCAACGCATCGGGACTGGCGTAACGACGAAGCTCGTTGACCGCCGTGGCGCGCGCGATCACCGGCGAGCTGGCATCGGCGGCCAGCGTGGTCAGCAGGGATGACGCACCCGGCTTGCCGCGACGCGCGGCATCCAGCGCCTCGACGAAATGCTGGTAGCCATTGCGCTCGGGGCCATGCGCCCTGGCGATGGCATCGGCCGCCCACTGCGCACCTTTGTCGGCGTGACAGTTGGCGCAGGCGTTGGGCACGCCGTATTGCACGGTGAGATCCGGACGCGGCACGCGGATGGAATGATCCGGACGCGCATTGATCACCATGTAATTCTTCGACGGCATATGGCAGGCCACGCACTGCGAACCCGCGTTGCCTTCCTTATGCATGTGGTGTGCCGCGGTGTCGTATACCGCTGGGGTATGGCAGCTCTCGCACAAGGCGTTGCCCTGTGCACGGGTCTTGCCGGTATGCGGATCGTGGCAGTCGCTGCAGGTCACGCCCTTGGCGTACATGCGGCTCTGCAGGAAGGAGGCGTACACATACACCTCGTCCAATTGCTGACCGTCGGCGTGATAGCGGCCTTCGGCCAGCAGCACGGGATCGTGCGTGTCCATCAGCCGACCGGTGGGCGCGGTGTCCTTGGCGATGATGCTGCGTCGCGAATGGCAGACTGCGCAGGTATCCACCTCGCGATGCGTCGCCAGTGGCGCGCTGCGCGCCGGGTTGCCGCTGGMAGGATTGGGAATCCAGCGCACGCCCTTGCGCTCGTCGAGCGCGATGGTGAGGCCCATCGACGGATCGGCCTGCTGCGCAGCCTGGGTTGCCTTCGACCATTCCATATGACGCGAGCCTGGACCATGGCAGGCTTCGCAGGCGACGTTGATCTCGTTCCAGCTCGTCTTGAAGGTGTTGCTCGCCAAGTCGTAGTTGCGCTGCACATGGGTGGAATGGCAGTCGGCGCACATGTAGTTCCAGTTCTGGTTCAGGCGCGTCCAGTGCAGCGTGTCGTGCGCGTCGATATGCTCGCCGGGATACAGATTGAACCAGCGCTGCCCGCCTTCGGCTGCCGGACGCGCGTCCCATGACGCGCGCAGCGCCTGCAGACGGCCATCGGGAAACGCGACGAGATACTGCTGCAACGGATAGACGCCGAAGGTGTACTTCACTTCGAACTCGCCGGGCTTGCCGTCGGGACCGTCCGTCTTGACGGTATACGTGCTGCCTCGCTTGGAGAAACTGGCGACGGCGCCGTCTTGCTTCAGCGCACCTTCGAAATGACCTTCGACGGTCTGCTCATTGGCCACCTGCATGGCCAGCGCGTGATGCGATGACTGCCAGGCCTGGGTCTCTTTCGCATGGCATGAAGCACACGCTTGCGTGCCCACATAGTGCGCGGGCGGCAACGCGGCGGCAGGTGGTGTTGGCGCCGAGGCGACGGAGGCCACGGGCGTGGTGGCCACACCAGGTGCCGGCACGCGCAGCCACCAGATGCCCAGCACCACCAGCACCAGCAAGGCCACGCCGAGCGGAAGCCACCAGAGCCCGCGACGCTCTTCGGTCGACGGGGGCGCGCTTGCGGGTGCGGCGGGACGCGCGGACGCGCTCTTGCCAGAGCGCTTGCCGTGGCTCTTCCTGGAACGCCCCATGCCCTCTCCCCAAGCCTCTACGAGTGTATGCGCCGCTTCCCGTGGCGCTGTGTTTCAACAGCCGCGCGGGCATGGTAACGGGTATCTGCGATGACGCCGTGAATGCGCGCCGCGCTTCACGCGGCGGGATTGAGCGGCGGCAACGCCGACTGTTGTCGCCAGCGCCAGCGACTGCGCTTCCACTGGCGCCTTGCGGCGGCAAGCCCATCGACCAGTACGTTGGCGGACCATGGCGAACTGTTGCCGCCATAGAGGGAATCCTGCAGCGCGTTCCACTGATCGCGCAGCGCGGCATCGCCATGGCGCGACACCCAGGCGTCGATGCTGGCGGGTGCGCCATCGTCCGCGGCCCGTCGTACCCATGCATCGATGGCCTGCGATAGCACGGCCGCTGAAGTCTCGCTGCGTCGACGGCGAACGGCGCGGAATGCGACGGCTTCACGATGGCGCCAGCGGAAACGCGCATCTTTCCAGCGCTGCCATTGACTCACGCACCAGGCGCGGAAATACCAGGCGAGTCCCGCCAGCACGGCAAGCATCAAGATCGCCAGTCCTGCATCGCTGGAGAACCAGCCGATCAGCCGTGGCATGAAACCACGCTGCGGTAACGCAAATCGCGGCTTGTTCGCCGCTCCCCACCATGCATGGAAATGCACAGCGGGCACGGTGCTCTCGCGCCATTCGCGCGTGCGGCTGTCCATCCAGCGCACGCTGATCGGCGGCAGGGTATAGCGACCACGGTGATCGATCACGTAGCTGGCTGCATCCACGCGGGTGCCACCGACGAAACCGCCGTGGTTGTCCACCGCATCGCGCACCACCGGCGAGGCCGGGTACAAGGTCAAACCATCCACCGGTGCGAACTTGCTGGGCGGCAGCATCATCGCCGGCGCGCCTTCGGCGGATATCTCGATGCGACGCGTCAGTGTGTCGCCGACATGCAGCCTGCTATTGTCCGGCGTAATGGTCTGGGTGATCTTCAGCGAACGGGCGATCAGCGCCTCGGTGACGCCGGCCGGCAGCACCAGCGCCCGCACCTCCAGCGACAGGGGCTGGGTCTGCACGGCAACAGGCGTGCGTTGGGCGCCGAGATGGGCGGTGATCTCGAACGACGGAATGTCGATCGGCCCCGACATCAGGGGCGTGATCAGATACGTGCGTGAAACGCCGGACCACGACTGACCGTCCACCGTCTCCACCAGGTGTCCCGGTGTCTCAGCCGACAGCGACAGATAAGCGCCGTCGACGTGCAGCTCCGGCAGCACGGGTGCATCGATGAAGAAATCGGAGGTCAGCACGTCAACCACGATGCGGGCTGTCTCGCCCTGCATCAGCGTACCCGCCGGCTCCTGGTGCACGCGCACCCGCACTGGCGGCGTTGCGGGTGGTGCCACGGGTTCGTCGGCATAAGCGAGCACGACGCACAGATACAGCAGGCATGCCATCAGCCATTTCATGGTGGCGTTCCCGCTGTGCTGCTGGCGGGCGCGGGTGCCGGTTGGCCCTCTTCGATGCTGAACTTGGTGCGCAGGAAATCCGCAGGCGACACGCCCAGGTTGCGCATCCACACATCGGCGGGCAGCTGCGAGGGACGCTTGCCCGTCACCTGCATCTTGCCCTTGCCCTTGGCGCCCTCCTTGTCCTGCTTGACCTGGTCGGGGCGACTTTCGTCGTCCTCGTCCTCGGCCGGCACGCTCTCCCGCTGCTTCATCAGCGTGACCATCAGGCGCAGATTGGCTTCGGCGTCCGGGAAGGGATGACGCAGGCGCAGCGCTTCGTCGTAGGCTTCCTTGGCTTCCTCGTATTCGAACTGGTGGGCATAGCTGTTGCCGGTCATGAACTTAGCGTCCGCACCAGGCAAGGTTTCGAAGATCTTGCGTGCATCGTCCCAGCGGCCATGCTGGTACAACGCCCAGCCCTTCCAGGTGGGATCCTGAAAATGCCGGGCCGCCTTTTCAAAATCGCGATGCTCGTAGTACCAGCGGCCTTGCTGATCTGGGGTGAAGAACCAGTCGGCCACATGCCAGTCCGCCGCCATCGCGGATGATGGATGCATGGCCAGCCCGGCAACGCCGAGCACGAACACCCAGCGCACCATCCAGCCGCGCCGGAACCAGAACAGCGCGATCAGCACCAGCGGGTAGCACAGGAAGTAGCCATACTCCTTCCAGTGCACCGACGATTTGTCCTTGACGATCTGCAGGTGATGGACGGCCTCGCGCTGCACCCATTGCATGTCTTCGCCACCTGAGGTGATGCTGGCCAGTGGAACATGCGCTTGCGCGGAGAGCCGCTGCAGCGCGCCGTCATCAAGTTTGGCGTTGAGGGGTGTGCCATCCGATCCGGTCTGGATCTGGCCATTGGCCCCGCGCAATGGGCCGCCCTCGGTGGTGCCCACCGCCAGCATCAACACCTGCTGTCGCGAGTGCTGCCGATGCGCCACGAACGCCGGGATCTGTGCATCGTCGAACCCGCTGGTGAAGAACACGATGGTACCCGGGTCGCTTTCCGCGTTGAGCAGCTTGTCGGCCAGCGCGAGTGCGGCGCCTGCGTTGAGTCCCTTGCCGGCTGGCAGCAGGTCGGTGCTCAGCGCCGAAAGGAACATTTCCATCAATGCCRCATCGTCGGTCGGCGGCAACACCATATGCGCCGAACTGGTGTAGACGATCAGGCCGGTGCGGCCGCCCACGCGCAGGGCCATCAGGTCGCGCACTTTCTGCTTGGCGCGCTCCAGCCGCGTGGGCGAGACATCCATCGCGTTCATCGCCGCGGAGAGATCCATTGCCACGACGAGCGGCGCGYGGTCCTCCGCAAACGGCGGCGATTCCAGTTCCCACGTGGGGCCGGCGCAGGCAATGCTGCCCAGCACGAGCACAGCGCAGACCAGGTGAATGGGACGGGGACGCCAGCGCTCGCTGTCGCCGACCACCAGATGCGCCAGCAGGTGCGGCGCGATCATGCCTTTCCAGCGTTGCAGCGGGTCGTTGCGACGGCCCCACCACCACAGCAGCAACGGCCCTGCCGGCAGCAACAGCAGCCACAGCGGTCGGATGAAATGAAAACCCTGTTCCATCTCAGCTCTCCGACGTACCGGGCGACAGCCGGGACACGTCGCGGCGGCGTGCCAGCGGCGCCAACACGCCAAGCATCACCAGGTGATAGGCGATCATCAACAGCAGCGCCGCGCCCAGGGGAACGTAGTAGAGCCTGACCTTCGGCCGGTAGACCGAATGCTTCACCTTGCTGGGTGTCACGCGATCGAGCAGTGCATAGATGCCGGCCAGCTGTTCGCGGTTTTCGCCGCGGAAGGTGCGCCCGCCCGTGGCGCTGGCAATGCGCTTGAGTGCGTCCAGGTCGACGCGGTTTTCGCCTTTGGCCATCGGATCGCCGATGCCTATGGTATGGATCACGATATGGCCGGCCTTGGCGATCTCAGCGGCCTTGTCCGCGGGAATGCGGCCCGCCGTATCGTTGCCATCCGTCAGCAGGATCAGCACGCGCTCGCGTTGCTGGGAATGTTCGGTCATCTTCACGGCCACGCCGATGGCGTCGCCAATGGCCGTCTGTTCGCCCGCCATGCCCACGCGCAGCTCGTCGAGCAACTCGCGCACGGCCACATGGTCGAGCGACAACGGCGCCTGCGGAAACGCGTTGGTGCCGAACACGATCAGGCCGATGCGATCGGTCGTGCGATGGGCGATGAAATCATCGACCACGCCCTTCACGGCGCTCAAGCGATCGATGCGCTGCCCTTGTGGATCCAGGAAATCGGGCGTGGCCATGGAGCCGGACAGATCGATCGCCAGCAGCAGGTCGCGCGCCGATTCAGTGCGTTCGATCGGCGGCTCCAGATGCTGCGGTCCGGCCAGGGCCAGCACGACCAACGCCCAGCACAATGGCGCCAGCACGCGGCGCAGCCAGTTGCCACGCAATACGACGGCACCACGCGCGGGCGTTTGACCTGTAGCCTTGGTCAATTCGTCGAAGAACGGCACGCGCACAGCGCGCGTGCGTTCGCCGTACGGCGGCAACAGCCACCACACCAGCAGCGGCAGAGGCAACACCAGCAGCAGCCAGGGGTGCTCAAGCTGCCACATGGTCGTCGATCCAGTGGCGCAGCAGTGCCATCAAGGCAGCGAGTTCGTCCTTGCCGAGCTCACGCGGCCCGTAAGCGAGTGCATCGAGCTGACGCCCCGGCCCTTGCACGAATCCACCCCGGGGATAGGTCCGATCGAGATAACGTAGCCACGCTTCGCCCGTCAGCGGCGCCACCTCTTGCCGTGGCGCCCACGACAGCACCGTGCGCTTGACCAGCACGGGCAGCGCGGCCAGTGCCTCATGGCGCGTGGCCGCATCGTTCGCCGCGCGCTCGATGGCGTCCAGCTCGACCTGCGCTTCGCGCCGATAGCGATTGCGCCGCCACCTGCGCCAGCGAAAGAACGCGTACAGCAGCAAGCCGAGCACGATCAGGCCGCCGACTACCCACCATCCGGCGGTCTGCGGTGCGTAGGACACCGGCGGCGGCGCCGGAATATCCTTGAGATCCGCAATCGATGCCATCGGCTTGTCGGGAAGCAATAGCACCACCTACCTCCCGCGCAGGGCGAAGCGCCCAAGCATGCGCGCCACCTGCAGGAGCGTGGGCTGTTCGGTATCGATGGCCAGCATGGGCACGCCGCAACGCTGCACCAGTTCGACGGTTTCCTGCAGGCGCCGGTCGAACATGACGCCCAGCGGCTCGCGAACCGTCTTGCGGTCGAAATCCAGCTCCACTTGCAGCTCGCCCTCGGTGACGACGATCTTGCCCCGATCCGGTAGAGCGCGGGCGGATGGATCGAACACCAGGGCGGCGACAACGTCGTTGTGCGTGGCCAGCTCACGGATCAGCTGCAGAGTCTCTTCGTCCGCCCCCAGGAAATCGCTGACGATGAAGACCAGGTAATCGTGCGTCGCCAGATGCAGTGCGGCACGCAGCGCGGCATCCAGTTGCCCGGGATTGATGCGCACCGGATCATCCGCGCGCAAGGCCTGGTTGCTGCGCGCCAACGCGCCAAGCATCGCAAGCACGCGCGATCGGCTGCGATGGGCGCGGATGCTTTGGATATGGTTGTCATCGAACACTACCGCGCCGGCACGGTCGCCAGCCTGGAACGACATCCACGCGCCCAGTGCCGCCAACTCCGCCGCCACCACCGATTTCATCGCGCGGCGCGTGCCGTAGAACATCGAGATGCGCTGGTCCACCACGAACAGCGCGGGTCGATCCCGTTCCTCCGTGTACGAGCGCACCAGGGCATGACCCACGCGCGAGGACGCCTTCCAGTCCAGGTGGCGAAGATCATCGCCCGGCACGTAGGCTCGGATCTCCTCGAAATTGAGGCCGCGTCCGCGCAGGCGCGATGCATGTCGTCCCGCAAGAATGCTGTGATGCGGGCGGTGCGGCGTGGCTCGCAGGCGGCGCGCATCGTATTCCATCCGCGCCAGGTACGAAGGCGTGACGTAGACCGTACCAATGTCGCTGTCCGATACCGCTGCCATCGCACCGATCTCCCGCTCAGGCCGGCACGGCCACCAGCTCCAGAATCTTGTCGATCACCTGATCGGCATGGATGCCTTCGGCGCTGGCGTCGTAGGAAAGCATCAGGCGATGGCGCAGCACGGGATGCACCATCGCACGCACATCATCGGGCGTGACATGGTCGCGCCCTTCCAGCCATGCATGCACGCGCGAGGTGCGTTCCAGCGCAATGCCGCCGCGTGGACTGGAGCCGATCTGGATCCAGGTGGCCAGGGTCTTGTCGTAGTTGGCCGGATGGCGCGTGGCGTCGACCAGGGCCATGATGTATTGCTCGATCGCCGGCGCCACATGCATGGCATGGATCTCGCCACGCGCTTCGAACACGCTGGCTGGTGCGATACGCGAGTCCTGCCCTGCACCCGCACCATGGGACGCCCCCACCTCCTCGCTGCGCACCAGTTCGAGCACGCTGATCTCACTGTCCTTGTCCGGATAGTCGACCAGCACCTTCATCAGGAAGCGATCGAGCTGCGCCTCGGGCAATGGATACGTGCCTTCCTGCTCGATCGGGTTTTGCGTGGCCATCACGATGAACAGGTCCGGCATCTTGTGCGTAGTGCCGGCGACGGTGATCTGCCGCTCCTCCATCGCCTCGAGCAGTGCGGCCTGCACTTTGGCTGGCGCACGGTTGATCTCGTCGGCAAGAATGACGTTGCCGAAGATCGGGCCCGGCTGAAACTGGAATACGTTCTGGCCGTCCTTCTGGTGCAGCACTTCGGTACCGGTGATGTCCGAAGGCAGCAGATCAGGCGTGAACTGGATGCGGCGCATCTGGGTATCGAGGTTCTTGGCCATGCTCTTCACCGCACGCGTCTTGGCCAGGCCAGGCAGGCTTTCGAGCAGCAGATGACCATTGGCCAGCAGCCCCACGATCATCTGACGGATCAGCTCGCGCTGCCCGATGATGGAGGTCTCCATCTGCGCCTGCAGCGTCGCAACGGCCTCTTTCGCATTCATGTCCACTCGCTCTCCGTCGCCCACCGCATCACGGTCCGCCGCCAGCGATCCAGCGGTAATAGGGGTTCTGGCCGTCCGCCTGCATGACCAGACCGAGGGCTTCTGACCAATGGTCGCGATCGCCCTGATACGCAGCCAACCCTGACGCGTAGAAAGTGAACAGCACGTCGCGTTGCGTGCGCATGGCATTGATCAGTTGGTCGTCGGCCCCGTGCAGCGGCGGCTCGGTGCGCAGCGTCACCAGTTCCGGCAGTACGCGGACGATTTCGTTGCGCCGCAGCCATGTCCCGTATTCGATGCTCGGACGGTCGTCGGTCACCGCGGGAGTATCGCCGGCGTAGCGCTCCAGGCCGGCCCGATCGGTGACCCACGTCGCCAGCAGCGCAGCGGGCGTAGCCACGCCAACGTCGCCAAGCGATTGGGCCACAGACGGTTGGTTGAAGCGCTGCGCGATGCGTGCCGCATCCAGTTCGATCGGCTCGTTGGACCCAACCAGCAGCATTTCGTGAAGCTCGGTGGTCCACAGCGTGGCGTGCGGGAAGGCATCGAGGAAGGCACGTACCATGGCGCGCGAATCCTCGTCGTTCTGCGTGGCGATGGGCCACCATTGCGCCAGGATGCCGCCCGGCGCGAGACGCCGCGATGCCAGCTGATAGAAATCGCGCGAATACAGGTTCACCACGCCGGCGGCCGAAGGCGGCGGCGGCTCCAGCGTGATCACGTCATAGGTCTGCGGGTTGGCCAGCAGTTCGCGGCGCCCATCGCGCAGACGGATATCGAGACCCGGGTCGCTGCCCGCCTGGTAATTGCCCTTGAACTGCGCTGCGGCATGGACCACCGCAGGCAGAAGTTCGGCGCAAACGCGCGTGGTGAGGCCGGGATACTGCGACAGTGCGCCCGCCGTGATACCGGTGCCGAAACCAATCACCAGCGCCGAATGCGGCTCACCGCGATGGATGATCAGCGGCAACAAGGCCTGCAGGCGCATATAGCGCCGGGAGGGCAGCGTGTCACCCGAGTTGGACACGCCATGGATATAGAGTCGATGGAAGCGGCTGTCGCCCTGCCCCTGTGCCAGTACTGCCACCGTGCCGCCACGGCTCTCCTGATAATAGGTGAGCTCGCCCCCGCGTACCTGCGCCAACAACGTGGCGAGCTTTTGTGGCGGCGTCAGTATCGCGATCACCAACGTGCAGGCGCCCACGGCGAGCACGATCCAGCGCGATCGATCGCGCGATGTGGAACCCGCGAACACTGCAGTCACGCCCACCACCGCCGCCGCGATGGCAAGCAAGGCCAGTGAACGCACCAGTCCAAACGTCGGCACCAGCACGAAGCCCGCCAGTGCGGTGCCGGCAATGCCGCCCAGTGTGTTCACGGCCACTGCGAAACCCACACCTCGGCCACTGCGTCCCGGTTGCGCGTATAGCCGCAGCACCGCCGGAAACGCGGCGCCAAGGAGCAGCGTCGGCAGCAGCACGACCACGATGGCGGCCACGACAAATCGCGCGCACATCGCAGCGAGGCGACTGCCGGTGAGGCTCGTCATCACATTGGCCGCCTGGCTCTGCAGCGCCGGCAACCACTCGCCCAGCACGCTGACCTGCAGTAAAGCCACGAGGCCCGCCAGCGCGATAAGCGCGCCGAAGACGAACCATCCGTTGCGTACGCGATCGGCGAAACGCGCGTGGATCGCACTGCCCAGCATCAATCCGAACAGATAGACGGCCAGCATCATGGCGAACGCGAAGGCGCGCGTGGTCATGAACTGCACGACGGTCTGCGACCAGATCACTTCGTAACCCAGCGCGATGCCGCCGGCGATGGCATAGAGCGTTAGCGCGAGGCGCGCGGAACGACTGGACGCCACCGGCGCTTCCTTGCTGTCCGGCGGTACGAAGGCATGACGACGATCCAGCATCCACGCCACGGCAGCAGCAATCGCGTTGACGGCGGCCGCAGCCAGCGCCGTTCCTTGCACGCCAAGCGCTGGAAGCAATACAAACGGCGCGGCCAGCACGCCGGTAATGGCCCCTGCGGTGTTCGCCGCGTAGAGCCGCCCGCCCGTGCCGGCCACGCTGTCGCTGGCGCTGGCGCGTACCAGCACAGGCAGCGTGCCTCCCATCGCCACCGCAGGTGCGCCCACGAGCACGAAGGGAAGCAGCCAGGCGAGCCAACCGACCCGTTGCTCCCACTGCGCGAAGAGCTCGGCACTGTGCGGCAGCAGCAGGGTCGCCCCCACCCCAAGCACACCGACTGCCACTTCAAGCCATGCATAAAGACGCAAGGGATGAGAGAGCCCGTCGGCGGTACGTCCCCACCACGCACCACCGATGGCCAGTCCCGCGAAGAAGGCGCTCACGGCAATGGTGACGGCATAGACCTCCACGCCCACCACCAGCGAGAGCTGCTTGATCCACAGCAATTGATAGACCAGCGACGCGGCGCCCGAGCCGAACAACAGGGCGGCCGACCAGTGCGCTGTGGCGGCGTTGACGGGCAGCGCCACAAAGGCATGTTTTCCAACGCGTGGCGGCTTCATGGCGGGCATGGATCTCGCGCGGGACGGTATGTCATTTGAGTATACGGACCAGGCGCGCTGCGTAGAGCTACTTAAGTAACCGCGGGCAAGCGCGCCTTGCGCACCGTCACATCGAAGACAAAGTCTGCCAAAACGCAGACTGCCCGCACGGATGCGGGCAGCCTGCCTTTGACTTAGGACAAGTGGCGTTGATGCCACCTCTCGCCGGTCATTACTTGCCCTGCTTCTGCAGTTCCATCTTCAGCTGCTGGACCGCCTTGTCGATGGTGAACGAATCAGGCGACTGGCTCGGCGGATAGTCCTTGAACGTTGCCAGGAAACGCGCGGCGCGCAGGTTGGCTTCCACCGTGACGTAGGCGTTTTCAGTCTCCCAACGGTAGTAACCGGTGGTCGGACCAATATCGGCACGCTCGTACGGATCCATGCGCAGGTTGTAGAGCTTGGGCAAACGCAGGCAGGTGAACGGCTCCATCCAGATCTGCAGGCCACCGGGTGCGCGCTGTTCGCAGAACACGGCCTTCCAAGCATCCGGCGTGACGGCGCCGGGCTCCAGCGGATCCCATCGCACCGCCACGAGCTCCGCATCGTCGTCGAAATAGAAGAACTCATCGCGCGGTCTGGTGTTGTTCTGCCCTGTCAGATACGGCAGGAAGTTGTAGCCATCCAGATGCACTTTGAACGACTTGCCACCGATGCTCAGGCCCTTGGCCAACTTGTTCACGATGTCGCCTTCGCCGGCCGCCGCCACAAGGGTCGGGAACCAGTCCAGGCCAGACATCAGCGCATTGCTCACCGTATTGGGACGGATATGACCCGGCCAGCGAACCATGGCGGGTACGCGGAAGGCACCTTCCCAGTTCGAATCCTTCTCGCTGCGGAATGGCGTATTGGCTGCATCCGGCCAGGTGAAGAAGTTCGGACCGTTGTCGGTGGTGAAGACCACGATGGTGTTCTTGGTGATGCCGGCGTCGTCGAGTGTCTTGAGCAGCTTGCCGACATTCTGGTCCATCTCCCACATGCCATCGGCGTACTCATGACCCTTGCCCAGGCCAGCCTTGCCGATGTACTCCGGACGCACGTGGGTAAAGATGTGCATGCGCGTGAAGTTCATCCAGACGAAAAACGGTTGCTTGGCCTGAGCCTGCTTCTGGATGTAGCCGATCGCTGCGCCCGTCGTCTCGTCGTCGATGGTTTCCATGCGCTTGACGGTGAGCGGACCGGTGTCCTGGATCTTRCCATCCGAGAAGGTGTGCATCACACCGCGCGGGTTGTAGACCTTCAGGAAGTTCGGATCATTCGATGGCCAGTACGGACGCTCGGGCTCTTCTTCGGCATTGAGGTGGTAGAGGTTGCCGAGGTATTCGTCGAAGCCATGCCTGGTCGGCAGAAATTCATCGCGGTCGCCCAGATGGTTCTTGCCAAACTGCGCCGTGGCATAGCCTTGACCCTTCAGCGCCTGAGCAATGGTGACATCGCGGTCCTGCAGACCGGCCTTGGCGCCGGGCATGCCGACCTTCGATAGACCCGTCCGCAATACCGTCTGACCGGTGAGGAAGGTCGAGCGGCCCGCCGTACAACTGTTCTCGGCGTAATAGTCGGTGAAGATCATGCCTTCGCGGGCGATGCGGTCGATGTTGGGCGTGCGATAGCCCACCAGGCCCATCGAATACGCGCTGATGTTCGACTGCCCTACGTCATCGCCGAAAATCACCAGGATATTGGGCTTGCCGTTGTCCGACTGATTCTGCTGCTGGTCCTGGGCCGGCGGCTGTGCCTTGGCCGTGAGCGGTTGAATGGTCACGGCAGCCACGACGAGCAATGCCGTCGCGACCACCGTGGTGATCGATGTCAACAATC
>NZ_JBFTRY010000089.1:0-14262 GCF_056399745.1 Dyella sp. 01N36 | reverse complement strand
GCTGTACTCCGAGCGTCGCGGAGGGTATCTGGTGCGCACCGATGTACTCACTCAGCTGGAAGCCGCCAACCGTATCCGCGACGCATTCTTCAACAATCGCGGCGCGCTGAACGTGCAATTCAACGTGACGCCGCTGGGGCTGACGGCCAATCGCCGCAGCAGCGTGCTCGGTATCGAAGGCCAGCTGATTTCCTACGATCACGGCCCCAGCAACAGTGTTGGCTTGATGTGGCCAAACGGCCTGGGTAGCAGCACCGACAGCCGCGTCACCCTGGTCAACAGCAGTGGCAACAGCAGCAGCCTGGTATTTCGCGGCCCCTGGTCCATGTTTCGCCTGTTGAGCCGCGCGCAGCTCAGGGGCACTACACCCACTACGGTCGATTTGAGCTTTACCGCCGACGATGGTGGCGCGATGCGCTATCGCATCAGCGCTGAGAAGGCCAACAACCCGTTTACCCAACGCATCTTTAATAACTTCGCGCTGCCGCGCACCTTGTTGCGGGATGACGCGGCATCGGTCTCTCCGGGCACACAACCTATGGCGCCACCCGCCAAACCCGTGGCGAATTGAGTGTGCTGTCCACGCTCCATCAGACGCCGCAGGGCGCCGTTTGATGGAGCGTGGTTCTGGCTACTAGGTGGATGCACCAGGTCACACGTCCGCATTCCCTTTCTTCGGGAATAGCGGCTCATTAATGCAGGTTACGAACCAAACCGGACTTAGCCCTTCGCCTTGGCGATGGCGTCGTCGATACGCTGCAATGCCACCTCGCGACCCGCGAGATAAATGGTGTGATCGATCGATGGCGACACCTGCGTGCCGGTCATCGCCACGCGCAGTGGCTGGGCGATCTTGCCCATGCCGAGTTCGAGCTTGGCGGCGATCTGCTCGATCACGCCGTGGATGGGCTCGGGCTTCCATTCGACATCCGCGATCAGGCTCTTTGCTTCGGTGAGCACCGCCACGGCGCTGTCGTTCTGCAGATGCTTGGCGACTGCCTTGTCGTCCCACTCGGTGATCGGGCCGTACCAGATCTTGGCGCGCTCGGCCATTTCCTTCAGCGTCTGCACGCGATCGCGCAGCGCGACGATGACGTCGGCGGGGTTCGGGCCCTTGCTGAAGTCGATGCCGGCCTGCGTGAGGTGCCATTCGAATTCCGGCGCAATGGACGCGGGCTCTTCGGTCTTCAGGTAATGCTGGTTGAGCCACGACAACTTGGTGACGTCGAAGCGAGAAGCGGCCTTGTTGACGTCGCCGATGTCGARCAGGTTCACCATCTCCTGCTCGGAGAAGATCTCCTGATCGCCATGCGACCAGCCCAGGCGCACCAGATAATTGAGCAGCGCGTGCGGCAGGAAGCCGTCGTCGCGGTATTGCATCACGCTCACCGCGCCGTGGCGCTTGCTGAGCTTCTGGCCATCCGGGCCGAGGATCATCGGCAGGTGCGCGAATTCCGGCACGGGCTTGCCGAGTGCCTTGTAGATATTGATCTGGCGAGGCGTGTTGTTGACATGGTCGTCGCCACGGATCACCTCGGTGATGCCCATGTCGATATCGTCGACCACCACGGCGAAGTTGTAGGTCGGCCAGCCATCGGAGCGGAAGATCACCAGGTCATCGAGCTCGGCGTTGGCCCACTCGATGCGGCCCTTCACCTTGTCCTCGAACACCACGGTGCCTTCCAGCGGATTCTTGAAGCGCATCACGCGGTTCGGATCGTCGCGGTAGGGCTCGTTGCGATCGCGGTAGTAGCCGTTGTAGCGGGGCTTCTCGCCCTTGGCGTAGGCGGCCTCGCGCATGGCCTCGATCTCGTCCTTGGACTCGTAGGCGTAGTAGGCCAGACCTGCTTTCAACAGCTCGTCGGCGACCTGCTTGTAGCGCTCCAGGCGTGCCGTCTGGTAAACCGGACCCTCATCGTGCGTCAGCCCGAGCCAATTCATGCCATCGAGGATGGCTTGCACGGCCTCTTCGGTGGAGCGCTCGCGGTCGGTATCCTCGATGCGCAGCGCAAATGCACCACCGCGGCGGCGTGCCTCCAGCCAGCAGTACAGCGCCGTGCGGGCACCGCCGATATGCAGGAAACCGGTGGGACTGGGGGCAAAACGGGTGCGGACGGTCATGGGCTGCTTGGACGGGGACGATAAGGAAGTGGGAAATTTTAGCCGATACCGCAGCAAGAACCGACCACGGATCACCGTGGTCCCACGCGCAGTCGCTTTTTTGGCGGCATGGGCGTGCTTGCTGGCAATCAACGCCGCCCACGCGGACGACAATCCAGGCTATGACCGCCCCGGCCTTGGCTTCACGCCGGTAGCGCTCAATGCCGGGGACGTGACCATCGAGCAAGGCCTTCCGACCTGGACCCGGGACAACCTGGGCAGCGGCCATATCCAGTCCCAATACACCACGGACAGCCTGGTCCGACTCGGCCTTGGCGGTCCGTTCGAGGCCCAGCTGGGTACCTCGCCGTTCAATGCGATCCACACCACCGGCCCCGGCCTCGACAGCTGGGACCACGGCCGCGGCGACACCATCCTCGCGCTCAAATTCGCGCCCGACAAAGCCGATGCGAAGTGGACCTGGGGCGTGCTGGGCAGCGTGGAATTCACCGATGGCAGTCGCGCCGTGCGCAACGAGCAGCGGCAATACCTGCTGGGCGTGGACATCAACCGGCAGATCACCGACAACGACGGCGTCGGCGCCTATCTCGAACAGACCGCCAGCGGCAGCGATGGGCAAAGCACGTTCGCGCTCAACGAGAGCCATGTGCTCAACCCCTCGATGGTGGGCTATGTCGAGCTTGCCCAGGTGCACGAACGGGGCGAGCGCAGCGGCACGGAGGCGGGCTCCGGCGTGGCCTGGCAGGTGAACCGCCGCGTGCAGCTCGATGGCGGCCTGCGCGCTCGCGTGGCCGGACACGCCCAGCTGTGGATGGTCAGCCTGGGCGTGTCGGTGTTCCTGGGGCGGTTTACTTCACCGTGACGGTGATGGCCTTGGAGACGATCGCCGGTTCGAACGGGATGTGGTTTTCATCGGCCATCTCTAGCTGCAGCGTGTGCTTGCCCGGAGCCAGCTTCAGCGTGGTTTCGGTCTGGCCGTTGCCGAAGTGCAGGTGCTGATCGTCCTTCGGGATGGGCTGGCCAGCGGCCGGCAGCTCCTTCACATCCACCAGCAGGTGGTGATGGCCGGTGCCTTCCTTCTTCACGCCCGCCGGTGCCACGCCCATGCCCTTGAGGCCGAACTGCACGGTCACTTCCTGGCCGACGATGGCGCCGTCCTTGGGTGAAATGATGTAGACCTCGGCGCCCGCCGGCGCCTTCGTCACGGGCAGGCCCGGTGCATCGGCAGCAAACAGACCGCCGGTGAGGCCGGCAAGCGCAACAGCGAGCAAAAAGCGTTTCATCGGCATGTCTCCTTCATGACAAGAGGGTTGGAGTGTACCCATGGAAACGCTAAGGGCGCGTGCGCAGACGACACCTGCCGCGACGGCCGTCATGTGGGCGTCATACCTGCGCCACGACCCCGCAACGCCACCAGAGGAATCTGCACCGGGCCAGCAAACGGTACTCCCTAGTGCGCATCGGCATAGTCAGCGAAACCTATCCACCCGAAATCAATGGCGTGGCACTGACCGTGCACAGCCTCGCCGCCGGACTGGCGTCGCAGGGACACACGGTCGACCTGATACGTCCCCGTCAGCAAACCCCCTTCAAAGATGAGCCCGGCATCGTCACACTGGAAGTGCGCGGCGCATCGCTGCCACGCTATCCGGGCCTGCGCTTTGGCCTGCCGGCCGGTGGCCTCCTGCGTGACCGCTGGACGCGCCTGCGCCCCGATGCCATCTACGTTGCGACCGAAGGTCCGCTGGGCTGGTCAGCCGTACGCACCGCCAAGCGCCTGGGTATTCCGACCGCCACCGGTTTCCACACCCGCTTCGACGCGTATGCCGACCACTACGGCGTAGGCTTTCTCACGCCGATCGTGCGCAACTATCTGCGCAACTTCCATCGTCGCGCCGCCGCCACGCTGGTGCCCACCGAAGCGCTCGCCAACGAACTGAACGCGCTCGGCGTGGATACCGCCCGCCTGCTGCGCCGCGCGGTCGACACGCAGCTGTTTCATCCGCGCCATCGCAATGCGGCCTTGCGCGAGCAGTGGAACGTGGATGGCAACACGCCGGTCGTGCTCTACGTCGGGCGCATCGCGGCGGAAAAAAACCTCGGCCTGGCCGTGCGCGCATTTCGCGCCGTACAGCAGCAGATTCCCAAAGCACGCTACGTGTGGGTCGGCGATGGTCCGGCGCGCGCCGCACTGCAGGAGGCCAACCCCGATTTCATCTTTGCAGGCATGCAGCGCGGCGAAGCCCTGGCTCAGCACTACGCCAGCGCGGATCTGTTTCCGTTCCCCAGCCTGAGCGAAACCTTCGGCAATGTGATCCTCGAAGCGCTGGCCTCCGGCCTGCCGGTGGTGGCCTATGAAGAAGGCGCCGCGCGCGAGCATCTGCACACCGGCCAGAACGGTTATCGCATCGATGCCGGCAACGAACGCAGCTTCATCGAATCGACCGTGATGCTTGCCTCCAACGCCAGCCTGATCCGGCACATGGGTCGCGCGGCGCACGCAAGCATCGCCAATCTCTCGCCCGACGCGGTCATCAACGAGTTCGAGCATCTTTTGGCTGAGCTGGCTAAGGAGAACGCGCATGAGCACGCTGCCGCCCCTGCACACGCCTGAACTTCCCGCCGGCCCGCGCTTCGCCATTGATCGGCGCATGTGCGTGGCGGCCAACCGCTGGGGTACGCGCCGCGCGGTCGGCGTGTTCTTCGGCATCATCAGCCGACTCGGCGATGGTGTGTTCTGGTATTCGCTGATGGCGGTATTGGCCCTGGTCGACGGCCGACGCGGCTTGCTGGCTGCCGCGCAGATGGCCCTTACCGGTCTTACCGCCCTGCTGCTCTATCGCCTGCTCAAGCGCTGGACACGCCGCCCTCGCCCGTTCCGCGCCTGCCCCGGCGTGATCGCGCATGTGCCGCCGCTGGATGAATTCAGTTTCCCCTCGGGCCACACGCTGCAGGCGGTGAGCTTCACCGTCGTGGCGCTGGCCTGGTATCCGCTGCTCGCGCCGCTGCTGCTGACCTTCACCGCACTGGTGGGTGCATCGCGCGTGATCCTTGGGCTGCACTATCCGAGCGACGTGATTGCCGCGACGGTGATCGGCAGTGCGCTCGGCGCATTGTCGTTGTGGCTGCTGCCGCTGCACGTGCTGGTGGCGTAAAGCCCGCTTGCCCACCAGCGCAGCGTGCGTTGCGCATTTCGCCATCACTGCGTCGCCATCGCTTTGGCATCAGTGAGATAGGTCATCTATCCACAGGCTTTGCTCGCGACCATCCACATCAGCTGTGGAAAACCGGCCTGTCATGCGCCGGCATCACTGGTCACTATTTCGTCATCGCGTAATGACTTCCTTGCGCAGCAACGAGTTGCGTTGCTTATCCACAGGTTTGCGCGAGTGACATCCACAAACGCTGTGGAAAACATCGGCGCAGCTGAGCAAAAGTTCAGCACGGTGTCGCAAGTCGTTGTCGACAAAGCCATGGCATGCAGTTGTCCACAGGCTTATGCAGGAGCTATCCACGAGAACTGTGGAAAAGATTCGAGACTGCACTCCTGTGTAGCACTTCCCTGTGCGCGACACATGCTGCCTCAGTATCGATCAGGCGCGCATCCCGCATCCGTTTGCTGTCGGCTTCGATGGAGCATGTGGAAGGTGCGAGTTGTGCGCGCTGCACCGTCGCGCACAGGGTGCGCTCCCACAGGGAGGTCGCGAAGGCTTGGCACAAAAAAACAGCGCCACGTGGGCGCTGTTTTTTTATATCAACGCAGCGTAGCGCTTACGCGACGCGCGGCGCCTTCATCAGGATGCCGAGCAGATCGGCCAGCTTGTCGCGCATTTCGCGGCGATCGACGATCAGGTCGATGGCGCCGTGCTCGAGCAGGAATTCCGAACGCTGGAAGCCTTCCGGCAGTGTCTCGCGCACGGTCTGCTCGATCACGCGCGGACCGGCGAAGCCAATCAAGGCCTTCGGCTCGGCGACATTGATGTCGCCCAGCATGCCCAGGCTTGCCGACACGCCGCCCGTGGTGGGATGGGTGAGCACGCTGATGTACGGCACGCCGGCATCGCGCATTCGCGCCAGCGCGGCGGAGGTCTTGGCCATCTGCATCAGCGAGAACAGCGACTCCTGCATGCGTGCACCGCCGGTGGCGGCGAAACACACGAGGGCGCTGCGCTCGGCCAGGGCGCGTTCGGCGGCGCGGGTGAACTTCTCACCGACCACCGAACCCATCGAACCGCCCATGTAGCTGAACTCAAAAGCCACCGCCATCAGCGGGCGGCCCTTGAGGCGACCGCTCATGGCGATCAGCGCGTCCTTCTCGCCGGTGGACTTCTGCGCCGCCACGATGCGGTCGCGGTATTTCTTGGTGTCGCGGAACTTGAGCGGATCGCTCGGCTCCATGCTGGCCCAGTGTTCCTGCGCCGAACCCGGATCAAGCAAGGCATCCAGGCGCAGGCGCGCCTCGATGGTGTGGTGGTGGCCACACTTGGGGCAGACCATCAGGTTGCGTTCGAGCTCCGGACGGTAGAGCACCGTGCCGCAGCCACCGCACTTCTCCCACACGCCTTCCGGCACCTTGCCCTTGCCGGCGTTGCCGGTGGCATCCGTGCGGGCACGGGGAGTCATGATTTTCTGGAGCCAGTTCATCGCAACACCTCAAACGTTCATGACGCGACGCCGCGTCATGAACGCAGCGTGTTCTCAATGCGCATCCAGCGCGGCGCGGATGGGCGCCAGGAAATCCTTCGCCCGCGCGGTGATGTCAGCGACATCGTCCGCGCCGGCCAGGCGCTCCACGAGCGCGCTGCCGATCACCACCGCATCCGCGAAGCCGGCAATGGCCTTGGCCGACTGCGCGTCGCGCACGCCAAAACCCACGGCCACCGGGGCCTTCGACATCGACCGGATATCGGCCACGCGGGCTGCGATATCGCCAGTGCTCAGTCGTGCCGCGCCCGTGATGCCGGCGAACGATACATAGTACAGGAAACCCTCGGCCGACCCGCACAACCGCACCATACGCCCGGGTGCGGTGGTCGGCGCGGCCAGCAGGATCTGCTGCAGACCGGCCTGGCGCAACGGCTGCAGCACGGCCGATTCCTCCAGCGGGCAATCCACCACCAGCACGCCGTCCACGCCGGCTTGTGCTGCCTCAGCGGCGAAGCGCGCATAGCCATGGATTTCGATCGGGTTGAGATAGCCCATCAGCACGATGGGCGTGTCGGCATCGCGTTGGCGGAATGCCGAGACCCAGCCAAGCACGTCGGCCAAGCCGACGCCTTTCTCAATGGCTCGCTCGCTGGCGTGCTGGATCACCGGGCCATCGGCCATCGGATCGGAGAACGGCACGCCCAGCTCGATCACATCGGCGCCGGCCTCGACCAGCGCATGCATCAGCGCCACGGCGTGTTGAGGCGAGGGATCGCCGGCGGTGACGAACGGGATGAGTCCGGTGCGCTGGTCGGCCTTCAAACGGGCGAAGCGGCGGTCGATGCGGCTCATACCTGCACTCCTTCGCGCGCGGCAATCGTGTGCACGTCCTTGTCGCCTCGGCCAGACAGGTTGCACAGCACCAGGCCATCCTTTGGATATTCACGCGCAAGCTTGATTGCCTGCGCCACGGCGTGGCTCGATTCCAGCGCGGCAAGAATGCCTTCGGTGCGCGCCAGCAGGTGGAAAGCTTCCAGCGCTTCGTCGTCGGTGACGCCCACGTATTCTGCGCGGCCGGCATCTTTCAGGAATGCATGCTCCGGGCCCACGCCCGGGTAGTCGAGACCCGCGGAGACCGAATGCGTTTCGGTGATCTGACCGTTGTCGTCGCACAGCACATAGGTGCGATTGCCATGCAGCACGCCCGGGCGACCCGCTGCCAGCGAAGCGGCGTGATGTCCGGTGGCGATGCCCTCGCCTGCCGCTTCCGCGCCGACAATTCGAACGCCTTCGTCGTTGAGAAACGCGTGAAACAGGCCGATCGCATTGGAACCGCCGCCGACGCAGGCCGTGAGCACATCCGGCAGTCGACCGAATTGTTCCAGCACCTGCTCGCGCGCCTCGCGTCCTACGATCGCGTTGAAGTCGCGCACCATCAGCGGATACGGATGCGGGCCGGCGACGGTGCCGATGATGTAGAAGGTGTCGGCCACGTTGGTGACCCAGTCGCGCATCGCTTCRTTGAGCGCGTCCTTGAGCGTCTTCGAACCCGACGTCACCGGCACCACCTCGGCGCCCAGCAGCTTCATGCGGTAGACGTTGATCTTCTGCCGCTCGATATCCACCGCGCCCATGTAGACCACGCACTTGAGGCCAAAGCGCGCCGCCACCGTGGCGCTGGCCACGCCGTGCTGGCCGGCGCCGGTCTCGGCGATGATGCGCGGCTTGCCCATGCGCTTGGCCACCAGCGCCTGGCCGATGGTGTTGTTGATCTTGTGCGCGCCGGTGTGATTGAGGTCCTCGCGCTTGAGCAGGATGCGCGCGCCGCCCACGTGCTGGCTCAGCCGCTCGGCGTAATACACCGGGCTGGGACGGCCCACGTAGTACTTCAGATCGCGATCGAGTTCGGCGATGAACTCGGGATCCTTGCGCAGGCGCAGATAGGCCTCGGTCAGTTCGGCCAGGGGCGCCATCAGGGTTTCGGCGACGTAGCTGCCGCCGTAATTGCCGAAGCGCCCGTGTTCGTCGGGATAGGCGCTGAAGTCGATCTTGCTCATGGATGGCACTCGGTAAAGTCACAGAAAGACAGCGCCCAAACTAACCGAAAGCGCCGACCGCAAAAAGCGATATCATGGCTACCACTTGTCAGGAAAACTCACAGGTCCCATGCCCCGCGCCCTGCCCTCGCTGAACGCCCTGCTCGCCTTCGAGGCCGCCGCCCGCCTGGGCAGCGTGAGCCGGGCCGCGGCCGAGCTGCATGTCACGCACGGCGCGGTAAGTCGGCACATTCGCGCACTGGAAGAAGACCTGCGCACGTCGCTGTTCCAGCGCCAGGGCCGCGGCCTCGTACTCACCGCAGCAGGCCAGCGCCTGCGCGATACCAGCACGGCGGCCTTCGGCCAGTTGCGCGAAACCTGCGACGAGCTGCGCACCGGCACGGCGCATGCGCCGTTCGTGCTGGGTTGCCCGGTGAGCCTGCTGGCCCGCTGGATGATTCCCCGCCTCGAACGACTGATGGAGGAGCTGCCGGAACTGGACCTGCATCTGCGCCCGCAGGAAACCAGCTTCGATGAAACACTGGCCGGACTCGACGCGGCGATCATGGCAGGCGAACCGCCGTGGCCGGCCGGCTGGCAGGTGACTGTGCTGGCGAACGAGCGCATCGGCCCCGTGGCGAGCCCGGGCTACGCCAAGGCGCAACGATTCACACGCAGTCGCCCGCAGGCCGTGCAGGAGCAGATGCTGCTGCATACGCAATCGCGTCCCGAGGCCTGGGACCACTGGGCGCAGAGCATGGGCCTGCCCGCAAAACAGCTGACGCTGGGACAGGGCTATCCGCACCTGTATCACATGATCGAAGCCGCGGTGGCGGGACGCGGACTGGCTATCGCGCCGGCGCAACTGGTGGCGGGCGATCTGGCATCGGGACGTTTGCTGGCGCCGTGGGGGTTCCACGAGATACGCCCTCAGTGGGTGTTGGTCACGTCCGCCCRCGTTTCCGATGCGCGAGTCGCACCGCTCGCCGAGTGGTTGAAGGCCGCCTTCGCCGAACAAGGCAGCTGACCCGCTGTGCAATTGCGCATCAATGCGTGCCGAGTGCTTTTGCGTCAGTGGGATAGCCCACCTATCCACAAGCTTTTCCCGCAGGCATCCACATGCGCTGTGGAAAACCTGCGCGACGACGATGGAAGCGATGCGCAAACTCGCATCACGCGTCAGGACATCTTTGCCGTCAACGAGATAGGACACTTGTCCACAAGCTTTGTCTGTGTGCATCCACATTGGCTGTGGAAAACATCACGCAAGCTCACAGGTACTGGCGAATACGCTCAAGCAGCTTGCGCGATTGTTCCTCATCGAGCTCGCCCAGCCAGCCGCGACGTTCCTCGGGAATATGCGCCGCAGGGTCTTCGTCATCGAACACGTAGTAATCGAGCAGCTCGCGCCAGGCGGCGCGCTCCGCGGGTGGCAGCGACTTGAACAGCAGGATGCAATGCAAGAGCCCGCCCAGGCGCGTGTTCGGCGCCAGTGCGCTGCCGTGCGTGCGCTTCCACCAGTAGTTCACCAGCGCATTGAGCTTGCCGAGCGAGGCGACGTGATGCCACCACATCGGCGGGATATAGATCGCATCGCCCGGCTCGAGCTCGGCCTCCAGCGCATGCGCCAT
The DNA here is from genome assembly GCF_056399745.1 of Dyella sp. 01N36. Lineage (NCBI taxonomy): Bacteria > Pseudomonadati > Pseudomonadota > Gammaproteobacteria > Lysobacterales > Rhodanobacteraceae > Dyella > Dyella sp. 01N36. The sequence goes on along the minus strand of NZ_JBFTRY010000089.1, from coordinate 3,827 downwards.
CGCCTCCTGCAGGCGCGGATAACGCGGATCGTCCAGTTGATCCAGGCGCGCCATGCTGATGGCGGCGCCGGTCGGCGCGAAGTCCAAGGGGCCGATATACAGGTTGCGCACCTGCTCCGGCGGAAACAGCGTGAAACGCCGCACGCCGCACACGACGCAGGCGATGTTCTCGTACTCGTCGAAGTGCGCAGGCGTGGTGACGCGATTGCCGATCCACAGGCGCGGCTTCACCGCGTCGTCGAGCAGCGGCAAGCGGTGATGCTCAAGCAGACCCGGCAGACAGCCGGCGATGGGAGCGCTTTGCAAGGCCATGCCGGGTGCGTCAGCGGCCTCGGCAAATTGCAGCAGGCGCTGCAGCACCTGCGTGACGGACGCCCGGTGATGGGTGAAATTGAATGCCTCGGCGTCGCCGCGATATCCGACCACGCCATCCGCCTCGGGCGGCATCAACAGCGCATCGACCGGCGAGCCGTTGTCCGCTGCCATCAGCTGCCCGGCAAACGAGCGGTCCGACTCGCGCGCCGCCTGGACCAGCGGCCAGTGTTTCACCAACCCACGAATGACCCGCGGACGATCGCCTCCGACGATGGCTTGCAGCGCATCGGGCTGGCCTTCGTAGTGGAATGCTTCGATGGGTACGGGCATGCGAAACCTGGGCGGCAAGGCTGGCGGCCATGCTAGCAGCGGGCCGGCGTTTACATGCGCTGGTCGTCGGCCCGGCGGACTGCCGCGATGAAATCCGCCAGCTTGTGCGCATCCTTGATGCCCGGCGCCGACTCGATGCCGCTGGCCACATCGACGCCCCAGGGCTTGGCGATGCGCATGGCTTCGGCAACGTTGGCAGGCGTGAGGCCGCCGGCGAGAATCAGTGGCTGCGTCAGGTCACGCGGCATCAGCGACCAGTCGAACGACTTGCCGCTACCGCCGGGTTCGCCCAGGCCGTGACCATCCAGCAGCAGTCCCGACGCACCGGGATAACGACGCAGGCCGGGCAATGCGGCAGCGCCCTCGCCCATCGCGATGGCCTTGAGATAGCGACGCCCGAACTGCGCGCACCAGTCATCCGACTCCGCACCGTGAAACTGCAGCAGATCCGGCTGGATCGCCTCGATCGCCTCGCGAACAAAGCCCGCTTCGTCGTCCATCAACAACACCACGGAACTCACGAACGGCGGCAAGTCACGCACGATGGTCTGCGCCTGTTCGAGCGTGACACGGCGCTTGCTGCGCGCCGTCAGCACCACCCCGATGGCATCGGCACCCAATTGCGCCGCGAGGAGTGCGTCCTCAATGCGGGTCATGCCGCAGCACTTGATGCGGGTCATTGCGTCACCTCCGCGGGCAGGTTCCATTGCGCCTCGTAGCGCGGCCCGATAAAGGTAAGCCCCGAGGCAGGCGCGGTCGGGCCAGCCACGTCGCGACTGCGGCCTTCGAGCAGCTCGTGCATCCAGCGCACCGACTGTTCGCCGCGACCGATCGGCAGCAGCGAACCGACGATATTGCGCACCATGTGATGCAGGAAGGCGTTGGCCTCGATCTCGATGATGACGTGTTCGCCTTCGCGTCGAACGCTCACCGCATGCACCTGGCGACGCGCATGCGCGGCCTGGCAGGAAATGGCGCGGAACGCGGTGAAGTCGTGTTCGCCCACCAAGGCCTGCGCCGCCTGATGCATGCGCTCGGCGTCGAGCGGCAGGCGTTCCCAGGTGACATAGCGCGCGTCGAGCGCGGCGCGCACCTGGCGATTGAGGATGCGATAGCAGTAGCGGCGGCTGCGCGCGGAAAAGCGCGCATGGAACATGGGATCGACCGGCTGCGCCCACAACACGGCAACCGTGCTGGGCAGGTTGGACGAGGTACCCAGTGTCCAGCCGCGCATATCGCGCTGCACGTCGGTGTCGAAATGCACCACTTGGCAGCGGCCATGCACGCCGGCATCGGTGCGCCCGGCACAGGTCACTTCCACCGGTTGTGCGGCCACGAACGACAACGCCCGCTCCAGCGCACCCTGCACGGTCTCGCCGTGGGTCAGCCGCTGCCAGCCGGAGAACTCGGTGCCGTCGTATTCGATGCCTAGAGCGATGCGCATGGGAGAGCAGTGAAGGGTAAAGAGTGAATAGTAAAGGGAAAAAGCAAAACGGCGCCCAGAAGGCGCCGTTTTTCACTATTTACCCTTCACAGGCGGCGCAGCCGCCGGCTTCACTGCTTATCGGATGCTCTCGAGCAAGCGCTTGGCCACGTCCTTCTGCATCTGCGTGCCTTCGTGCAGGACTTCGTCCAGCATGGCCTGTGCGCCATCCGGATCGCCCATGTCGAGGTAGGCGCGCGCCAGGTCGAGTTTGGTATCCACCGGATCGTCGGTGAAATGACCGCCGAGCTGGTTGCCCAGGGTGTGCTCGCCTTCCGCTTCCAGATCATGGTCCAGGCCGTGATTCACGCTATGCGCGTGCTCTTCGACCAGGGGCTCGCCTTCGGGCTCTTCGAAGTGCCAGCTCGTGTCTGCCGGTTCTTCCTTCGCGGCGGACGATGCCGCGGCGCCAGCCTGCCCCTGCGCCGGGCGCGGGGTCAGGTCAAAGTCGAAGTGATAGCCGCTGACCTTCGGCGCATGCTGCACGGACGGCGTCGGGATCGGCGGGATGTCGTTGTGATCCTTGGCATAGTTGCCGAGGTCGAACTGATCCAGTGCCTCGTGCTCGTCGTCGGCGTGTGCATGTACAGCGCCATGGGCAAACAACGGATGCTCCGGCACCAGGTCTTCGCCCATGTGCATCACATCCACCCACTCCGGCTGCTGCTCGTCGGAGATATGCGCATGCATGGCTTCGGCGGCGGCTTCGAAATGATCGACGTCGCGACGGCTGTAGTACAGGCTGACCAGTTCCAGGTGCAGGCCGATGTCATCCGGATGCTCGGCGAGCTGGTCGAGCAGCTCGTCCTGATCGGGATCGGCACTGAGGCCCTCGCCGTTGGGGACGGTGCCGAAGCGATCGGCCAGCGACGAAGCGCCTGCCGCTGCCGGGGCTGCCGTCTTGCGGCTGCGTCCACGCAGCGCAGCCAGCAGGCCGAGCACGACCACCGCCGCACCCGCACCCCAGGCCCAGGTCTGCATGAACCAGGGTTCTTCATCCGCCACGGGAGCGGGCTTGGCCTGGATTACAGGCTTGGCCGCCGCGGGCTTGGCGGCGGCGAGCGCTGCCGTGCTGGCATGGGCCGGTGCGCTGGTGCTGGCAGCCGGCGTGACGCCGGCAACGGTTGCAGCTGCCGCCGGCGTGGTGGCCGGCTCGTTGGCCTTCACCACGGTATCGGCTTCGGCGGTCTTCACCGAGGCAGCCTTGGCGGGTGCCGAGGCAAGCGCCGTGGCCGCTGCGGCCGGCTGGCCACCCGTCTTGCGGGCGTCCGCCAGCTTGTGCTGCAGCTCGGCGATCTCGTTGTCCTTGAGCGACAGCAAGCGTTCGTTCTTGCTGTTGATGTCTTCCAGGTCCTTCAGGCGCGACTTGAGCTCATCGCCCTGCTTGGTCAGCGAGGTGAGGGCTTCCTGGCTGCGCAGGAGGTCCTGGTGCAGCGCCGCCATGCCCTTCTCGGCAGCGGCCTTGTCAGCCTTGCTGCCGCGACCGGCGGCGTTGTCCGAGCCTTCCTTCGCGGGAACCAGGGCCAGGTGATCGCCACCGGCCGCACCCGAGGTCGGCGCCGACGAGGCGTTGGCCCGGGTGCCGGCATCGGCGACCGTGGTCGGGGTGCGGGCAGCGCCGGAGCGCCAATCGCTGTTCTGGCGACGCACTTCGGCCACCGCGGCTTCCGCGGTCATGGACTGGGCGTCTTCCTTGGAC
>NZ_JBFTRY010000088.1:0-14296 GCF_056399745.1 Dyella sp. 01N36 | reverse complement strand
GGTGTATCGCACGAGGGCTGAGGCAAAAGCCGATATCTTCGACTACATCGAACGGTTCTACAACAGTAAACGACGCCACTCGACCATCGGCTACCTCAGTCCGATACAGTTCGAGCAGCAGATGGAATTAGCTTAAGGTGGTGTCCACCGAACCGGCCGCAGTCCACTGCGATATTTCTATGGCGAGGTTGACGTTCTCCCTGAAGATCCGACACCTTGGGTAAGAGAAGTCGTCTACCCACTGTTGGAGCGGGGCGATTGCGCCATGTCGATCGAGCTCATGTCAGCTCGCCTGAGGCGTTTTCTTGACGGCTTTGATGCTCCACTTGTCTGTCACGACTGTAGTTTCGACCGAAGCCTGTGTGAACACCTACTAGCGGACACGGGTCTGGAGGGCGAGGCGGAATGTCCGGCGCAGGTTCGCTGGCTGTTGATGGGTGACGTCCAGCCAGCCCTTCGAACCTGGTGGAAGGAGCATCCGGAAAACGGGGCCCTTCGGCACAATGCCTTGGTCGACGCCCGTGCTTTGCGATCAGCGTTTCTTTCACTCTGGGGCATCTGAGTCGGCCACATCGACTAGACTTCGTTTGTGGTGATTAGGGCTGGTTATCGCGGGTAGGGTAATGGGCCGATCTCGCGCAATGGCGCAACCACCACGTTGGGTCGTTACAAATCGCTGAGCGACTCGAGCGTCCCGAACAGTGGCGCCAGCATGATCTGTTCGTTAAGGGCGTGAGCAAATGCGTTGGCTACTTGCTTGAATCGGCCTTCTCGGAGTTGGCGCAAATGTAGTTAGGCCAAGCCGAGCAGACCAAGCCTCTGCCGCTGAAAGGATTTAAGAGTGCCTTCGGCGATGCTGGCCTTACGAAACACTGCACTGCCCATCGTCAACGTCATCAGCGTCACAGCGCGCGTGCCAAGGGTCGCGGCATGCCGTGCCGTGTGATGAGTTGCTCCAGCAACGTGCACATTCGCTGGATGCGGGCGCGCCCGCGTTCAGCCAGCTCCGGATTGCTGGGAGCCAGCTCCACGATGGCATTGACGCAGAAGCAGTCGCGCTCATCGGGTCGGGTGTCCACTAGATCCTTCGCCAGAGTGCGCAGGGCGGTGTCGGAGCCCTCATGTTCGGCCGCCAATGCTTTCATATCTGCATAGAACACTTCGGTTGTCGAGTCATTCCGTCTCGCGATGCACTTCCCGGGCATTGATCTTCTGTAGCGGGCGGTGGTTGTCGTGGAATATCTTCCTGAACGCATCGATCTGAGCGCTGGACATCTCGACCGGCTGCGCAAGAACGATCCAATGCACGCCTTCGGTACAGGGCGGGGTGGTCAGCGAGCCCGTATAGACGTAGGCTTTGTGATCTTTGGGAAGCACAGCCGCGATATCTATTTGCACCGGATTGCCGGCATGCGCCCCTGCTGGAGTCGTAGTGAGAGGCAGCGTGCTAAAAACGGGCGCAAGCAGCTTGTTTTCCTTGCCCGCTTGCACGAGGACGCCTACAACGGCGATATGGCCGCTTGCGTCCTTGTTCACGAAGTGGATCTCCAGCGGATAGTGCTGGCCATCCAGGGTGTGTTCGCTGGGCACATGAAAGTGAAACTGGGCCAGCGTGTAGGAAGTGCTTTCGAACATGACCGTATCAGCGGCGTCAGCGACATCGACTTGTACGGTGTGGCCGTTGTTCAATAGCGCTACGGCACCGGACTCGTAGTTGATCTTGAAATTGCCATCCTTGCTGGCCATCGCTGTGCCGGTAGCGAGGTTGATCGGCGATTGATTTTTGCCATTGCCACATACCGCATCGTCGGCCGCAATATCGCCCCAGTGCTTAGGTCCGTTCTCCCCGCTGTACGACCAATGCGGTGGAGATTCTGAAGCTGTCGATACCGGCGCCTTTTCTAGAGCAAAGGTTGCTGTTGTCGAGAGCACCCAAGCAACAATACCGCAAAGCGAAATCACTGAAACGCGCATGGCCCACCTCCGCTACTGATGCCAATTACGGTGTGTATGTTGTACCCGCCTTGCCCGAGACTTAGCACCGATACGGTGCATCGTAGTGCGAAGGCCTCAATCGCTCTTTTTCCAAAGTCTGCCCGGGATCAAAACGGACGTCATTGAGCTTGCGCTCGTCTGACCTGCCTCGCAGAATTCAAGGGCACCTAAAGGTGATATGGCTACATCGATTTGAGTCTATCGGATGAGGGAAAGCTCGAGCCGGCCGGCGAGAATTTCCTCCTTGACCGCATGCGAAATGTCGGCGGGATTTGAGGCGCCGCCAGCGACACGTCATCGCGATTGTTGATCTTTCGACAATGCTGTCATCCAGTTAACTGCACGCTTTAACTGCCCGTTGTCTGGCTACGTTGTATTTCCGCAACCAATTTCACTCCGCGCACATCCCGCGCAGATGACCATTTCCCTCGAGGCCCCGTTTGGAAGTTGTCCAAATCGTCCTCTGCATTAATCGGGAGCTGAATATGGCTTCGGTGGGCATCTCCCTATGGGGGGGGGGCGAAGTCGTTGGCCGTGGTTTTGCCATTTTGTGGCTCTCGCCGTGACTTTCGCCGCATGGCGGCCTAGATTTCCGTTTCAGAGAGGCGGATTGACCACCACGTAGGAAACCTGGCTTCCGCTATAGCTTGGCTGGTACCAAGTCGATCCGCATTGCGAATACGTCACACCGTTCGAGACGATCGTCTGGCAGCTCGGTGGCACGGAGTGGACGACGGATCCGACCACAGCAGCGGTGACCGCTACAGTTGCCGTGACGGCTGCTGCTGTAGCGACAGGGTGGTTGTTCCAGCCATGGTTGTCCCAGCCGTTGTCGACATCGACATTCACGTTGCGATTGACGTTGACGTTCTGGTTGACGTTGACATTGCGATTTGCATTGACGTTGCTATTTCGGTTGATGTTTTCATTGCCGCTGACGTTGCGGTTGGCGTTGACGTTGCCACCACGATTCATGTTGCCGCCACCCGCATTGCCATGGGGTGCGTTGATACTCGATCGCGCCGAGGCGCGCGTACCACCGCCCTGCACGCCTCCACCACGAGCAGCTTGCGCTTCCGGGACCACAACGATGCAGGCGACCATCACAATGACGGCGCACGACAGGCTCGACGCGAGAAGGTTGTTTCGACGCTTCATGGCGAGGCCTCCTTGGTTGCTTGCTTATCCGCATTGATCTTTATGAGGTGATCGTCCGGCTTCGGCGTAAAACTGAAGACGGTATCGGATAGTGGGCTCGTCGTGTCCCAGATGAGCGTGGCGCTGTACTCAGGCTGCGTGGGGTCGTCGAGATTGGCGATGACCAGCTTTTGCGGGAGCAGCGTGTCGCGGGCGATCCACACCTGCCAATCCACGCTGCCCTGATGCATAAGGAGATGGTCACATTCGACCTTGTCGATATGCGACGGCCCGATCACGGTCGCCGATTCGATATTGGAAAGTGGCGCCTGGTCAGTGCCCCAGTAGAACAGATCCGCCAGAGGCATTTCGATGTCGTATTTCTCCTGCGCCTCTTCGACCAGATCGTGCACCGTGCCTGTCTTCGGCTTTTGCGCGTAGTAATGCAAGCGCGGCGCATAGATGGTGAACTTCGAGCCGTCGTAGAAAAAGCTGCGTTGTTTGCGATCGCTGTCTATCGCGGCAAAGAACTTGTCGGGAGCCCGCACCTTGTACGTCACGGTGCCGCCATAGGTGACCTTTTGCCCAGAATCGAGCACATCCTCGGTCGTGATGTTCGAAGTGACAGTGAAGGACTTCAAAGAGCGAAGCTTTTCGGCCATCTGTTCGATGGCATGAATAGCCTGCGGATCCACCGCGGGCTTGGCTTGCTCCTGTACAGCCGACTTCGCAGTAGACGTCTTTTCAACCGCCCAGGCTGGAGCCGTAGCGCATACCGCTGCTAGTGCCAGGGCGAAGTGCAAACACCAATGACGATTCATCTTGAATCTCCTCCCGCAATAGTGAGCCTTAGTCTGCAGACCGATGACTCCGGGATGCGCCAGGCGAGGCATAGTCCCGCCTAAAGCCTAGTCGCTCGAAGGTCTCGCTTTCGTGAGCCGACGTCTTTTGGTGACCGGCCATACCCGATCTGTCGGGACAACCACCATCTCCACGGCTTAGCGGCCTTTTCACCCACCAGGCCAGGCGGATCGATGAAATCAAGATCGCCGTGAGAACGTTGGAAACGACAATAACGCCGTCCTTGTGCTCGCAAACTAGGCGGCGACGATAAGTGCGGGCCCCGCATGCTAGGTCGCAGAGGCGACGCCAATGCGATTCGCCCAAGTCAGCGCAGCTTCCGATCAGGTCCTGGTGTCCATAGTGCTCGCCGGTAAATAGAACACCGTACTTTTACCCAAGCCAGCGACCACAGATCGTGGTTTGATAATGGGACAGACGATGACGTCCCAAACGCTCTTCACCCCGGCGGGAGGGTCATCCGATGGGGGACGGGCGGTGCCGAGGCGCCGCCCTGCTCTTTGGCCCTCTTGCGACCGAAAGGTTATGTGAGGGAATGTGAGGAACCGCATGGTTATGCTCCCTATCAACTAGAGGGGGACGCATGGATCACGAACTAGAACGAGCGGTGTCGCGCGCCCTCGGGGTGGCACGGGCGTGCTGGGAGCTGGCCGGCGAGGCCATCCACGATGACCATTTTACCCAAGCACTCGCGGACGCCATTGCCAAAAGTGCAGGCGCTGGCGCGGCAGATATCCAGATCGCCGTGGATCGCCTCAAAGGCAACCTGATCGCGGACCTTCACCAGCTGCTTTCTCACGCGTCGATTGACCTACAAACCATCGAAGGCTTGGCCGGGTTGGCGACCACGTTCAAGCTCACGGCCAAGAACGGATTGCATGTCGCGCAAGCCGTGGTCTACACCAGCCAGAAGGTGGTTGATGGGCTGAATAGCGCGCAACGCCGATTCGGCCCTTCCTCATAGAACCCATGCATGTTTGTACGTTCACGTCCTGGCCGTATTTAGCGTTGGCAATGCTGTTCCCACGCGCAGCCAAGTCCTAGCCTCCCACGCCCCGGGATGAACCTGTACGTTTCGGCGACACGGAATTCTGGGGCCAGCCAGTCCATTGCCGCAGGCGTGGCGAAGCCTATCGCCCGCATTATGGCGACCTCCCGCTGACGTCTTGACTGGCCCGCGCCTTCGCGCGAACTTCACGCGGACAAGGGGTGGTGGCGCGCAGAAGGGGGCGTCGTCATGTCGCAGTTCCGAATCACATTCGATGGTGTGGATTGCCTTGTTTCGCTCTCTGACCTTCCCGAAGGTGTGAGCTGGCGTGCGCGCATCATGCGTCGCTGCTCCGTAACTCGCGAAATAACGGGACTTTTCCGCACGTCGGAAATCGCCTCTTCGCTGAGCATCTCCCCCCGTACGGTGGAATGCCATAGGCAGGCATTGCTCCGGCTGTTTGGTGTTCACAACAGCATTGCCCTTAGGAGCCTAATCATTCCGACCGAGGATCTGACTTCCTTGACCGCCGCAGGCTATCTGTTGAAGTGCTTGGCGGCTGGCGAGTCTCCAAGGCGGGCCATGCGTTCGACAAACGCAATCACTGACATCTTGCCGCCTCAATGAGGATACCGAGGTTAGAATTGCGGCATGTGGATCTGCGACCGCTGCAATACTGAATTCCGTGAGTTCACGGGCGTCGGCGAAGCGAGCCTCGATAGCTTCGGCCTGCAATCTATGTGCCCTATGTGTGGAGGCCGGAACCGACTTCGCAGCATCGGCGAGAGCGATGAAGGCTTCCTTCGCCTAGAGCAGATTGACGAGCCCGAATGAGCCGACGAGTACTCATTACGCACCGGAAATATTTCCGTCTATTGTCCAACGCCCCATCCCTCGAAGCCTTCCGTGTCGATGCGAATCCGCCCGACAGGCGCCTTGATGCGGAAACGTATGCTTCCGTAGTTTTACCTAGGCCTCTCCAGTGTAGTTTCTCTTACGGGGTGGTTGGCGGTGAGACACAATTGAGGCTCTCACGAGCGGAAGGAAATCTCTGGTGGCGGCGACACTAAGAACTTCCATGCCAAGAAAGAGACGCGATTTGCGCATTGTCCTGGCCGATGACCAGCGGCTAATGGCCGATGTCGTGGAGCGGCTACTTGTTGGCTATATTGTGGTCTCCAGGGTGTCTTCGGGCGATGCTCTGATTGACGAAGTGGTGGGTCGGAATCCAGACCTTGTCATCTCCGAGACGGCGCTGGCCGACACGGACGGCCTCACTGCACTGACCATGTTGAGGCTCATTGGGATGACGACCCCATTTTTATTTCTCACTGGCAACGCGTCTCCGCGACTAATGAGTACCGCTTTAAGCCGTGGTGCGCAGGGATATCTTCTTAAGACTGCCTGTGGAAGTGACCTGAGGGCGGCAGTAACCACGATCCTAAATGGCGGAACCTATATATCGGCCGATATACCATTTCCCTGGGTCAAGGCCAGGGAGCGGGCAAAGTTTCATCCTAAGCAGGCGCAAATAGCCGAGTATTTTGTAAAGGGCCTTACTGTTGAGCAGATTGCAAGCACGCTGCAGCTGTCGGTGAAGTCCGTGGAGAGCTATTTGCACTGGTTGCGGCGTGAGTATGGGGCGCAGTCGAGCGCTCAGCTGTGCCGCAAGATCAAAGAGGCTGCGCTAGAGCAGCGTCTTCTATACTGAGCATCATTGCGGACAATGGCTTTATAACGAATCAGGGGCGGTCCGCTAAAGGTAAGGTGACATCCGTGTCACCTCATGCATTCAACGTTATTTCCCTTGTTTCTGTTCAAGCTGACGCTTCAGTGCTTCCTCGGCCTGATCGATAGAGAAAGTTGCCGGCGTCTGGCTCGGTGGGTAGTCTTTAAAAGTGGCCAGCATGTTAAACACCCTGCGATTGCCTTCGAACAACAAATAGGCATTCTCGGCCACCCACTCGTAGTAGCCGGTTGTCGGGCCGATGTCTGCCCGCTCATAAGGGTCCATGCGCAGGTTATATAGCTTGGGCGTACGCAGGCAGTCGAATGGCTCCATCCATATCTGCATGCCACCCGGAGCTTTCTGCTCGCAGAACACGACCTTCCACGCCGTGGGTACGCGCGCGCCATTGCTCTTCATGTCGAACCGCACGGCGACGACCTGCGCATCATCATTGAAGTAGAAGAACTCGGTGCGCGGACCGACATTTGTCTGGCCCGTGAGGTAGGGCAGGAAGTTGTAGCCGTCCAAATGCACTTTGAAGCTCTTGCCGCTGAAGCTGGCACCCTTGAGCAACTTATTGGTGACGTCTCCATCACCGGCGGCGGCCACCAGGGTTGGAAACCAGTCGAGACCGGAGATGAGCGTATTGCTCACAGTATTGGCGCGAATATGACCCGGCCAACGGATCATGGCTGGAACCCGGAAGGCACCCTCCCAGTTGGAATCCTTCTCGCTGCGGAACGGCGTGCTGGCGGCGTCCGGCCAGCTAAAGAAGTTCGGGCCATTGTCGGTGGTGAAAATTACGATGGTGTTCTTGGCAATGCCGGCATCGTCCAGAGCCTTGAGCAACTTGCCCACGTTCTGGTCCATTTCCCACATGCCATCGGCATACGTGTCGCCCGCCCCGAGACCAGCTTTGCCTTCGAACTCCGGTCGCACATGGGTGAAGACGTGCATGCGCGTGAAGTTCATCCAGGTGAAGAAGGGCTGGCCGGCCTTGGCCTGCTTCTGGATGTAGGAGATCGCCGCGCCAGTGGTCTCGTCGTCGATGGTTTCCATACGCTTCTTTGTCATCGGGCCCGTGTCCTCCATTTTGCCGTCGGCAAAGGTGTGCAGGACGCCGCGAGGGTTATAGACCTTGAGGAAATCCGGATTGTCCTTGGGCCAGTACGGGCGCTCGGGCTCTTCCTCGGCATTGAGGTGATAGAGATTGCCGAAGAACTCGTCGAAACCGTGCTTGGTGGGGAGGAACCGGTCCTGATCGCCCAGATGGTTTTTGCCAAACTGGGCCGTGCCGTAGCCCATGCCTTTCAACACCTGGGCGATGGTGACATTGCCGTCCTGGATGCCCACAGGCGCGCCAGGAACACCGACTTTCGACATCCCCGTACGCAACACGTTTTCGCCGGTAATGAAGGTCGACCGTCCGGCCGTACAACTATTCTCGGCGTAGTAGTCAGTGAAGATCATGCCTTCGCGGGCGATACGATCGATATTGGGCGTGCGGTAGCCCACCAAACCCATCGAATATGCGCTGATGTTCGACTGGCCCACGTCGTCACCGAAGATCACCAGGATATTGGGCTTGCCGTTGTCCGACTGATCCTGCTGCTGGTCCTGTGCCGGCGGCTGTGCCTTGGCCGTGGGCGGTTGAATGGTCACGGCAGCCACGACGAGCAATGCCGTCGCGACCACGGTGGTGATCGATGTCAACAATCTGCTGCGCTGCCACGGGCGAAACATGGGAACCTCCTCATGTGCTTCACGACTGCGCAAGGCAGCCAACGGTGACACATCGTTCATGCCGCAACGGCGCCTAATGCCCTACGCCGTCTCTTGCGCTACTGCTTTTCAGCGGGGTAGACCACTTTCCAATCGTTCTTCATGTCCACCACGATCCAGTGCTTGGCCGTGGCTTCATCCAGTGCCTTGTCGAGCTTGCCGATCTTCGACTGACGGTCGTACGACCACTCGTGTGCCGCGTCGGTATGATGGACCAGGCCAGCAAAGCGTGCTCCGTCACCCGATGTCGTCCACTCGAGCATTTGCTGGTCGCCGTCGGAGTTGCCGAAGGCGAAGATGGGTTTCACCCCGAGCGAGCGCTGGATGCCGACGGGCTTGCCAGGGCCGTCGTCGATCAGCGCCACCTTGGGCAGCTTGATCAACACGGGCTTGCCGTTCTGCATCTCGTACTTCAGTTCGCCCTGGCTGCCGATGATCTGTTCCGGCGGAATGCCGTACACCGCCGGAACCCAGGCGCGCATGAAGTCCTGTCCGCCACCGGACACGATGTACGTCTTGAAGCCGTTGTCGCGCAGGTAGTGCAACAACTCGAGCATGGGCTGGTACACCATCTCGGTGAACACTCGGTGCGTCTTGGGATGCTGGGCCGTGGACACCCACTGACTCACACTGCGCGCGAACTCATCGGTGGTCATGCCCGAATGCGTGGCGGCCACCAGCTCCAGCACGCCCTTTTCGCCCGACGCCGCCAGCCCCTTCATGTCGCCTGCGAGCGCGGACTTGAACGGTTCGGTGGTTTTCCATTCCGGGTGCTGCGGCGACAAGGCCTTGACCTGGTCCAGCGCAAAGAAGAATTCGAAATAGGCCGGCTGCTCCGCCCATAAGGTGCCGTCGTTGTCGAACACCGCGATGCGTTTGGCCGGCTCCACGAAATCGGGCGAACCGGCTGTAGTGACCCTTGTTACGAAGCCTTCGATCTGTTGTTTGGTGGCCCCGTCATTCCAGGATGGCAGAGAGTCAGTGGCAAAGCAGAGACCGCAGAACGCTAGCAGCGCAGCGCCAAGTAAGTGGTGCATGCGACCTGACACCGTGTTGTGGGTATGAAAGCAGCGCCGAGACATCATCGAGACCCTCCCTCGGGACGTTCGGTTAAACCGAAAATCTAGTTCGCATTAGATTGAAGCCACGGCCCGAGCTTGCGCCACCGTATTTCTCATGAGGGCAGCTAAGTAGAACTACCAATGCGATATTCGAAAAGGGATCTTCCGCGCCGAGTACTGTCTCGTCCGGCTAATTGCCAATGGTGGCTCTTCATTGTTTTTTGGCCAGGGACATGCGTGCGTTCCGTCTCAAGCGAATGGTGCGAATCGAGGGCTCTCGCATGCTCGGCTTTAGATGACAATTCTGTCCCGCAACGGTTGGCAAACCGCGACATTGGATTGAATGACAGGAGGACATTTCTTGTTTGGCACCGCGAAAAGTACTTTTACGTAGAAAAATGGGGTAGAAAGGCCGTAGCGAAAGACGGGCGCGCGGGGCGACATTGGTTACTCGCCTGTTCGGGAACTGCCGCCATGAACCTCGCGATCCGCCCGCTGGAGTTCTTCATTCGCGCCGCCTTGCTAAGCGCCGCCGCCATACCGTCCGTCTGGATCGAGGATGTCTCGGCGCAAACGGTGGGTCCCGGGAATGTGACGACGGCGGTGACGGTGACCGGCGGCTCCACGACCGTGGTGGGCGGTACGACCGTCGACGTGCGAAGCGGCACAGGTACGCCCTCATCCACGAACGCCACCAACGTTGCCGGTGGCACGCTCGTGGTGAACATGAGCGCGGGTTCGCAAGCCGGCGCGATCAATATCCTCACGGATCGCGGTTACGCGCTATTCGCCAACGGTGGAACGATTCAGGTGCCCGTGGGCGTGAATATCACCACCGGAGCGGGTGCTGCCCTTTATGCGGATGGCAGTACGAGCGCTATCAGTCTATCCGCGGGTAACGTGAGGTCATTAGGAGGCGGCTATGCCGCTGTCGCGCGCAATGGCGCAACCATCACCATCACTGCGTCCAATTTCAGCGACCCGTACTATGCGGGCGCCACGGCGAGCGGCAACGGCATGATTGCCGACGCGGGTGGCGTCATCAACGTCGGTGGAGGAGCCGGTTCGCTGGTGACGTCCGGTGCGACCACTCAGGTGGGGCTGGGCGCCTCAGGCCCAGGTTCCGTCATCAACGTGACCAGCCCCTTTGTCTTTGCCGGCGGTCTGGGCGGATTGACGATGAATGGCCTCGGATCGCTGGGCATTTATCTGTTCAATGGTGGCGCGGTCAATCTCGCCAAACCACAGACCATGGTGCTCAACGGTTCCTCCAGCGTTGGCGTCTCCGTGGATAGCACGAGCATGGGTGCACCGCTCACGGGACTCACCATCAACTTTCCCGTAGCGACGACCGTGGGTGGGGCGGGCGTGGTCGTCATGAACGGCGGTTCGGCGCAGTTGACGGACCTGAAAGTCACTGGCGCCGGAGCGTCAGTGGGGGTGTGGACGCAAGCGGGCACTAGCGCGACGGTGAGCGGTGCCAGCCAAATCGACATCAACTCAACGAAGAACGGCCAGTCGTGGCAGCTGACGTCTCCGACATTAGTCAACGGCATCTTTGGACGTGTAACGGTACCGTCCTATCGGGCCGGTCTGCTAAACTTGGGCGGCCAGTTGACGAGCACGGGCACCACCATCAACGCCAATGCCCCGAACAGCTACGGCGTGTACTCGGGTCAACATGGCAGTACGCCCAGCGTTACAGCGCTGGCCAATAACACCATCAATGCGACAGGCTTCGGTTCGTTCGACATCGTCGGCTACGCCAATAGCCAGACCACCGTCAATGACTCGACCATCACCAATACAGGCGGTGCTGCGGCTTTGTACGCATGGTCCTATGCGAACCCAGCCAATAACCAGCTGACAGTCACTCCCACGACGATGTCGTTTACGAATAGCCAGATCAGCGCCACGGGCGGCGCGGATGGCTTGTGGTCGTCGAACAATTCCAAGGGGCTTTTCACCAACACCATCAGTTTCAACGGTGGAAGCCTCACGAGCGACGCTTACGCCCTTAGCGGCGACGGCCCGTCGGACATATTCGCCACCAATGGCGCGCACATTGCGGGTAGTCAATGGTTGCTCTACGCCGTGGGCATAGACACTTCGCGAGGCGATGCGGCCACCGCCATCAACCTGTCCGCATCCGGCGGCAGCGCGCTAAGCGGCTTGGTGGAGGCCGACGCCGCGAGCGTCGCCAATGTGACACTGACCGATCAGTCGACCTGGATCGGCAAGGCGTTCTACGCCACCAACGTATCCGTCGATGGCACCAGTGCGTGGACGATTCCTGCGAGCTCGGTGATCTCCGGGACGCTGTCCAATAATGGCGTGGTCGCGTTCACGGCGCCCGAGAGCGACCAATACAAGGCGCTGTATGTCCATTCCTACACGGGCAGCGGCACGCTTGGCATCAGCACCTTTCTAGGAGACGACGCCTCGCCCACGGACCGGCTGATCATTGATGGAGGCGCCGCTAACGGTAGCAGTCGGCTTGCCGTGACCAACACCGGCGGCCCCGGTGCGGAGACCACCGGCAATGGCATTCTGGTGGTGCAGGTGGCCAATGGTGGCACGACTGCGGAGGGAACCTTTGCTCTCAACGGGCCAGTACTCGCGGGCCCGTACGAGTACTTTCTTCGTCGCGGCGGCGCATCGCCGGGCACGGAGAACGACTGGTTCTTGCGAAATACGGTGCCCTGTGGGCCATCGACCCCTGGGTGCGGACCGGTCCCCGAGCCGCCGGCCCCGCCGGCACCCCCTGAGCCACCCCCGCCGCCGCCGGCACCCCCGCCGGCGCCCGCACCGGATCCCGCCAATCCACCTGGACCGCCGCCGCCGGCACCACCTGCGCCTCCGGTGCCCGATCCTGTCATCCCTGAGGGCACCGGCGCGCTTGAGCCTGTCGCGCCGGTCTATCGTCCAGAAGTATCGCTTTACACGGCGTTGCCGGGTATGGCGTTGCGATACGGCTGGGCCATGCTCGACAACCTGCATGAGCGCGTGGGTGATGAAGAGCAACTGCGTGGACGCAGCGATCTGCGTGAGAACAGCTACCTCAATGCATTGTGGGTGCGCGTGATCGGCGAGGACGGCAACGTACGTGGCGCCTCCCAAGGCATCTACAACGGCAGTCCACAATACGATTACAACATCGAAGCCTTCCAGGCGGGCATGGACATCTTCGCCGAGGAACACGAGAACCAGCAGCGCGACCACGCGGGACTGTATTTGGGCACCGGCCGCATCCGTAGCGATGTCACTAACTATGATGGTTCGACTGCGGGCGACGACATTGTCAGGGGTCAATCGCTGGGCCTGTACTGGACGCATTTCTGGACCGAAGGCCAGTACCTCGATACGGTGTGGCAGGGCACTTGGTCGAAGTACAGCGCCAAGGCCGACGATGGACTCGCGCTTTATCACAATGGATTCGGCTGGGCGGCATCACTGGAGGGCGGCTATCCGTTCCATGGCGATTCGCAGACATGGGAGCCCCAGGCGCAGGTGATCTATCAACGCGCCAACAATGGTCAGAGCAGCGATGCCGTGGCCGAGGTGCAGTTCAACGACATCACCTCGCTGGTGGGTCGCGTTGGTTTGCGTTGGGCCAACACCTGGACACTGGAACCGACCGCCCATGGCAGCCCACGACTTTTCACCGGCTGGCTACGCTTCAACGTGTGGAAAGAATTTAAAGGGCAACCGACGACCTCGTTCTCTTCCGGCGACGGATTCGTTCCCTTCGACGGCAGCATCAAAGGATCGTGGTGGCAACTCAACGGCGGCATGACGTGGGAGTTGGACAAGAACACATCGTTCTACGCGAACGTCGGCTATCAGAAGGGCTTCGACAGTCGCGGCTTCCATGCCTGGGATGGCAAGGTCGGATTCCGCTGGAACTGGTGAGCAGCAAATGTAATTTGAGCTGTTAAAGGAATATTCGCCTCAATTGATTGGGTCGTGCTCGGCCGCCGGGCTGCGGATCTGATGGGCGTTGGCCTTTAAGTTGATCAGTCAAGCCAGGGGTACGCGATGCACTGACCGAATGTCTTGTTGCTCTACCGACTTTATCGGTACGAAGCGCATGCTGGGTCGACGCATTGCTTCACAAATCGCCTCAGCCTCGGTGGCGTAGTTCTTGTTGCTCTTGACGTAGGGTTTCGCAAAAGTCGATTCCAGTTCGGCTGCTCGTGCCCTCCACCCTTGAACCTCGAAGACCTGCTTTGTCGGGTCGCTATCCAATGCGTTTGAGCTTCATGTGTGGACTTCTTCTCGCCGTACGCCGGTTCTATCGCTTCCAGTCTGACACTTAACGCCGAAGGCGGGCCGTTGCTTCCCAGCCCTAGCGGACTTGGCTGATTCCATCGCCCTCCAATGGCCGTCCAGTAGTTAGCCGTCCAGTGGTTATACGTAGACTGATCCAGTAGAAATACGGTCGCACCGGTGGCCGCATTTGGTCACCCTTTGCACAACTCACAGCTGACGGAGTGTTGAGTTTCATCCAAAACTGAGCCACTTCCCGGGGTGATTTTCGTCGAATTTTGAGCCACCTCCTACCACCCTCCGCTCACGACACGAGCGGGAGTAACGGGAGTGATCGACGTGGCCCTATTGAGCGTAATCCGACGCTGGCACCTTCGCGACAAGATCTCGATCCGAGAGATCGCCCGACGCACGAAGCTGTCACGCAACACCATTGCCAAGTACCTGGCGAGCGGTGAGACCAGCCCGCACTAT
>NZ_JBFTRY010000087.1:0-14298 GCF_056399745.1 Dyella sp. 01N36 | reverse complement strand
TAGGTGAGCTTGTCCAGATTGAGCACCTTATGTCCCTGGGCCACGGCCTGGAGCACATAATTGGCGCCAATGAAGCCGGCGCCGCCGGTGACCAGAAGGGTGGCGCCGCTGTTTGAGCTGAAACTCATGGACATATTCCGTGTGTCGTTGATGCGTAGCTTTCAAGTCAATGGCAGCCGAGGCTGGCAGCCATTTCCCGATGGCTGCTAATAATGCCTGCACTATTGCTTACAACCAAGGAATGGCGGTTATTCCCAAGGCGGCCCGGAAAGGAGCGGTTAACGCCAGTTGTGTGCTGGCTGGCGCTTGAACCGCCTGGCGCGCTGGCGCGCCCTCTCAATCCAGACGGGGCAAATCCAGGCGCCGTCCCGCTTGCTGCAAGACATGGGTGGCATGCGCATGCAGGGCAAGGTCCAACCGATTTGCAGCCATGAATTGGTCGTGGAGATCCTGTCCTAGTAGCTGTTTCAGCGCCTCGACGCGCTCTTCGGTGGATGCTCGGCCACCGGTCGTGCAGTTCTCTCGGCATGGCATCAAGACCAGTTTCGGCATTTGCGGCCCGTACAACGCCTGATAGGTTTGGATGGAAAGGTCGAACTGTTCGACGACGCCCACAACCCCCCAGGACGAGATCAGGGCGCGTGCTTGTTCCAGATCCTCCGGCAGCGCTCTGGCGTCGAGGATGTGGTCACACCGCCAGGAGGCATCGGACAAGTGCACTACCTGATAATCCCGTATCACGATGCTGCCCGGCTCCTTGCGCAGCGCCCAGCGGATATATCCATCGAAACCCGTGGCCAGCGCGACATCAGAGAAAGGTTGCGAGGGACATTGCCTGGTAAACCGGTAGACGGAGTAAGCCCGCAGCAACGGGTGGCGGATAAACGCGATCGGCAGACAGTTTGGGGTGGGTACCGGGGGACGCGCCAGGTGACTGGATACCGCAGCCAGCTGCGGATTGGCCTGAAGGTGCGCGGCCAGCTGTTCGCTCGACTGGATGGCATGAGCGTGAGGCCCCTCGTAGGCACCCCAGCATTCGCCAAACGAATGGCGTAGGCACTCGTCGATGCTGGTGCCTGCGTTCTTGAATATGTGGTAGTKAACCAGCACGGGCGAAGCACGCATGCCGTCAGTTTAGCGACGGCTTCCGCGTAATCAAAGCGTAACATTTGGCGTAGGGATTCTACGATCAATAGTTAAGATATTGTAATTATCGTAAATAAAACCATTTCACAGAATCGAGACCCAGAGCCCGCCAGCAGGGCTTTAATGAATGATCACGGCCTCGGGCCCTACGTTGCCGCAGGCATGACAGGTAAGATGTAGAACTTTCGGTTCGGGCGGGACAGAAGCTTAAAACTATGGCTACAAAGACCAGAGCAGGATCAAAACAGTCGAAGTTTGGATTGGGAACCCTGGCGATACACGCAGGGCAACATCCTGACCCGACGACTGGCGCGATCATGACGCCCATCTACGCCACCTCCACCTACGTTCAGGAGAGCCCCGGCAAGCACAAGGGGTATGAGTACTCCCGGACCCAGAATCCCACGCGCATGGCTTATGAGCGGTGCGTGGCGGAACTGGAAGGCGGCAAAGCCGGTTTTGCATTTGGATCGGGCCTGGCCGCAGCCGCCACCGTACTGGACATGCTCGATTCGGGTAGCCATGTCATTGCGATGGATGATCTCTACGGCGGTACTTACCGGCTGTTTGAGCGTGTTCGTCGTCGCTCGGCGGGGCTCGATTTCACCTTTGTGGACTTGAACGATGCGTCGGCCCTGAAGGCTGCGCTGAAGCCCAATACACGCATGATCTGGGCCGAAACGCCCACCAATCCCATGCTCAAGCTGGTCGATCTCGCCAAATTGGCTGCATTCGCCAAGAAGCATGGCCTGCTGCTCGTGGTGGACAACACCTTCTGCTCGCCCATGCTCCAGCGCCCGCTCGAATACGGGGCCGACCTGGTGCTCCATTCGGCCACCAAGTACTTGAACGGTCATTCGGACATGGTCGGCGGCATCGTGGTGGCGGGAACGCAGGAACTMGCCGAGCAAATGGCCTTTCTGCAAAATTCCGTGGGCGCCGTCTCGGGCCCCTTCGATGCGTTCCTCGCCATGCGTGGTCTCAAGACGCTGCATCTGAGGATGCGCGCCCATTGCGAAAGCGCCATGGAACTCGCGCGGTGGCTCGAAGCTCATCCGGCGATCGAACGGGTTATTTATCCAGGCCTGAAAAGCCACCCCCAGCATCAGCTCGCCAAGCGACAGATGGACGGGTTCGGCGGGATCATCAGTGTGGAAGTGAAGGGCGGCCTGAAGAAGGCTCGCCGGGTGTTGGAGCGATGCAACCTGTTTGCGTTGGCCGAATCGTTGGGTGGTGTTGAGAGCCTGATCGAACATCCGGCCATCATGACCCACGCATCCGTTCCGCTTGCCAATCGCAAGCGATTGGGGATCAGCGACTCCCTCATTCGCCTATCGGTTGGCGTCGAGGACCTGCGTGATCTGCAAAATGAGTTGGCCGCAGCCCTGGCGTAAGCACGTTTCCAGCGCAAGACGCCATGGACGCCGTCCCGCAGCGCCCGGGTTCCAGAAATCCGGGCGATGCACCATCTTTTCAGATCCACTGGATAAGCATGCTTTCACCCTATCGCCTTAGCGACCCAGCCTCCCCGTACAAAGCTTTGCTGCGTCATCTGCCCCTGGTCGTGCAAATGGCCCGGCGTGATGTGATCGGCCGCTATCGCGGGTCCTTCATAGGACTGCTGTGGTCATTCTTCAACCCGCTGCTCATGCTGGGGGTTTATACCCTTGTGTTCGGCCTGATCTTCAAGTCGCGCTGGACGGGGCAGACCACGGGGCAGTTCGAATTCGCTGTCATCCTCTTTGCCGGCCTCAACATCAACACGATGTTTGCGGAATGTGCCAATCGAGCCCCGACCTTGATCGTGGAAAACACCAACTTCGTGAAGAAGGTGGTGTTCCCGCTGGAGACGCTCTCCTGGAGCACACTGGGGTCGGCTCTGTTTCACTTGCTCGTTTCGACGGTGGTCCTGTTGGGGTTTTCTTTGCTTGTGCGCGGCAGCATTCCCTGGACCGCGATACTTTTTCCCCTGGTGGTTCTGCCGTTTATTCCTTTTGTCGCAGGCATGATCTGGCTGCTTAGTTCGCTTGGCGTGTTCTTGCGCGATCTGAAGCAGGCGATCGGCATCATTACCGCGATGCTGATGTTCCTGGCGCCGATCTTCTATCCGCCGGAGTACATCCCGGAGCAGTATCGGAACCTCCTTTATCTCAACCCATTGACCGTCATCGTCGAGGCGTCGCGCGACGTCCTGGTGTGGGGCCATATGCCCTCCTGGTCATTGCTCGGCGGTTACGCCGTGGCGGCATGTGTCTTTGCCTGGTTTGCTTTTGGCTGGTTTGAACGTACGCGCAAGGGGTTTGCCGATGTCCTCTGATAGCCACAACATTTCCGTGGAGTCTCTGGGCAAGAAGTACGATATCTACGCTCGCCCGGCCGATCGCCTCAAGCAAATGATTCTTCCGCGACTGGGTCGCGTGGTGGGTCGCCACGATCTTGCCTACCACAACGAATTCTGGGCATTGCGCGACGTGAGTTTCAGCGTCAGGCGCGGTGAAACGGTTGGCATCATCGGACGCAATGGTTCGGGCAAGTCGACCCTGCTGCAAATGGTCTGCGGTACGTTGACCCCCACCGAAGGCGAGGTGCGCACGAACGGGCGCATTGCCGCCTTGCTCGAGTTGGGCGCCGGCTTCAATCCGGAGTTTACGGGTGAAGAGAACGTCTACCTGAGTGGGCTTCTCTACGGTATTTCGGACGTCAAGTTGCGCGCGCGGTTCGACTCGATCCTGGCCTTTGCCGACATCGGTGATTTCATCCATCAGCCGGTCAAGACGTACTCCAGCGGCATGTACGTGCGCCTTGCGTTCGCCATTGCCGCTCATGTCGATGCGGACACCCTCATCATCGATGAGGCCTTGAGCGTTGGCGACGTCAGGTTTACCCAGAAGTGCATGCGCTTTCTGCGAGACTTCCAAAAGCGGGGCACGCTTTTGTTCGTAAGTCACGATACGGGCGCAGTGACCAATTTGTGCGATCGCGCCATCTGGTTGGACAAGGGACGCCAGCTGATGGACGGCTCTACTCGTGATGTGGTCGAACGGTACCTGGCTGAACAGCATGCTGCCGATCGACTCGCCGGGGGGCAGGCTGTCACCGTCAAGCCAGCTTCTACGTCTGGCGTGAAGTCCATTGGACGCCCGGCAGCGCCATCGATCCCTGAAGACGTCGTGGACGCTCGTCAAGCCGTGCTGCAGGGACAAGAAGGTCTCAACCGCATCAAGGTCTTCGCTTTTGATCCCGAGAACATGGGTAACCAGTTCGGCGCGGGGCAGGCGCGCATTTCAGGTGCGAAGCTCGTTGGCGGCGATGGATCCGATACCCAGCTGTTTACCGGTGGGGAGGTGGTCAGCCTCCAAATTGATGCCGAGGTGAACGCCGACGTAGAGACGCCGATTTTCGGTTTCTACGTGAAGGATCGCCTTGGGCAACGGCTGTTCGGCGACAACAGCTATCTGACCTACAGCAGCACGCCGATGATGGCTCAGGCCGGCACAGTCCTTCGGGCGCAATTCGATTTTCGTATGCCCATTCTTCCCACTGGCGACTACTCGATCGATGTAGCGTTGGCTTCAGGTTCTCAGGACGACCACACCCAGCAGCACTGGATTCATGACGCGCTGACCTTCCGGGCGAGCGAAAGCACCATGAAGCACGGCCTGGTGGGTATACCTATGCATTCGATCAAGATCCAGCGAATCGAGGGTTGAGCTGTGGAATTTACCGGAGAGCGTTTTGTTCCAACCGAAGCCGGGGAGATCAGGCAAGAGCACTTCCATCGCTATGCCTGGTGTTGCCCGTTGGTCAAGGACAAGGTCGTACTGGATATCGCGTGTGGCGAGGGCTATGGCAGCGCCATGCTCAGCCAATACGCGGCGTCGGTGATCGGCGTGGACATCTCGGCCGAAGCCGTCGCGCATGCGCGCGAAGCCTATGGCGAGCGTTCCGGGCTGGAATTCAAGGAAGGAAATGCGGCGGCCATTCCGTTGCCGGATCACTCCGTGGATGTTGTTGTCTCCTTCGAGACGATCGAGCATCACGACAAGCACGAAGAAATGATCACCGAGATCCGCCGTGTACTTCGCCCCGGCGGCTTCCTGGTGATTTCCTCGCCCAATCGCCCCGTATATTCAGACAAGGCCGGCCACCACAACGAGTTCCATGTAAAGGAACTTGATTTCACTGAGTTGGACGTACTGCTGCGCGCGCATTTTCCGCGTGTGCGCTACTACGGGCAGCGCATGACCGTGGCCTCCGCGCTCATGCCGATGGACGATTCGGATGCAAGGCCGGAGATTTCCGCCCTGACCGATACGGGCGACACGGTTGTCGCGCGCACTTCGCAGTTGGTCGACCCGGTGTACTTCATCGCCGTCGCGGCGGCGCAAGACGTGGAACTACCGGAGTCGACGCCATCCGTGTTAATGACGGAAGGCGAGGATCTTTACTTGCGCCATCGTGAGGTAGCTCGTTGGGGGCAGCGCGTAAGCAAGGATTTCGATCAGCTAAACCAAACCTACGCCAGCCTTGTGCAGGAGCACCACGATACGGTTGCCTGGGCACAGGGTCTGGACGCTGAGCTGGGGACATCCCGACGGTTGTATGCCGCACTGGATGAAGACCATCGAAAAATTGGCGCCTGGGCGACATCGCTCAACAAGGAAGTCGAGGATCTCAAGAGCGAGCGAACTGCTCTGGGGCGGCTTTACGAGGAACTGGAGAATCGCGAAGAGGCGGAGCTTGTAGAGCTTTGTAAAGGGCTTGGAGCGATCTCCGACGCCCAGAACAGACTTGCAACGCAGACAAACTCCACTGAAGAACTTTTGCGGCTGCGGCGCGATCGCAAGGCTTCCGAGCTGAGGGCCGCTTCGCTGGAATCCGAACTGGTGGCTTTGCAGACCCAGATGTCGCACGTCCTTGGTTCGCATTCCTGGCGTATCACCCGACCGTTGCGGGCGCTTGCCCGTTTGGGGCGGGGCGACGTGGGTTATTTTCGCGATGTGCTGCAACGCCGGCGAGGTCGCGCTCCGCGCACGGCACCCGCCGTCAACCAGGTGCGACAGGAAAAGACGCCGGCTGAACATATCTCGGGGCTATCTTTTCCGACCTTCCCCAGCCCTCTTGTCAGCATCGTGATTCCTGCTTACGGGCAGCTCGCTTATACGAGTGCCTGTCTTCGCTCGATCATGGAAAATCCACCCAAGGTGCCCTATGAGGTGCTGGTGGTCGAGGATGCTTCCGGCGACGAAGCCATCAAGTGGCTTGGATCGGTTCCTGGCCTTCGCTTTGAGGAAAATCCGACTAATCTCGGTTTCGTTCGCTCGTGCAATCGGGCTTCGACCCTGATCAAGGGCGAATTCCTCTATCTGCTCAATAACGATACGCAAGTCACTCCCGGCTGGCTCGACGCCATGCTCGAGGTGTTCGACACGTTTCCCGACTGCGGCATGGTTGGCTCCAAGCTCGTGTATCCGGACGGCCGCATGCAGGAGGCCGGCGGCATCCTTTGGAGAGACGGTAGCGCGTGGAACTATGGGCGCCTCGATGATCCTTCGCGCAGCATCTACAACTACGTTCGTGAAGCCGATTATTGTTCGGGCGCTTCGATTCTGTTGCGCAACGACCTTTTCCAGGCGCTGGGTCGGTTCGACGAGATCTATGTGCCAGCCTATTGCGAAGATTCAGACCTTGCCTTCAAGGTGCGTGCGCACGGCCTGAAGCTCTACTACCAGCCGAAGTCGGTGGTCATCCATTTCGAAGGCGTTTCGCACGGCACTGACGTGAACTCCGGCATCAAGGCTTATCAGGTCGAGAACCAGAAAAAGTTCTTCAAGAAATGGCAGGCCACGCTTGAGGCAAACCATTTCCCCAATGCCGAACACGTCGAATTGGCCCGTGGACGGACTGGCAAAACCCCTACTTTGCTGATCATCGACCACTACATCCCGCAACCGGACCGCGATGCGGGGTCGCGCACCATGTGGCAGTTCATCAAGACGTTCAGGGACCACGGCGTCGATGTGAAGTTCTGGCCGGAGAATCTCTGGTACGACGCTGCCTACGGCGAAAAGTTGCAGCAGATCGGCGTGGAAGTGATCTACGGCGTGGAGTACCGGAACGGCTTTGCCAAATGGATGCGCGAGAACGGTGAAAGCATCGATTGTGTGCTTGTTAGTCGCCCGCATGTCGCCGGTCCGTTCCTGGAGCCCATTCGTCGTCACAGCAAGGCGAATGTCCTTTACTACGGCCACGACATTCATCATCTGCGCATCGGTGAGCAGCTGAAGATCCAGCCGACTCCCGAATTGCTGAAGGAGCGCGAACGTTTTTCCTCGCTTGAGGAATCGGTCTGGTCAAAGGTCGATACGATCTATTACCCGGCTGATGGCGAAACGGAGTACGTGCAGCGTTGGCTGCAATCGCATGCATTGGAAACGCCTGCCCGTACAGTGCCGGGATATGCCTTCGAATCGTTCCCCGAGCAGCCGGAGAACAATCTTGGCGAGCGCAAGGATCTGATCTTCGTCGCAGGCTTTGCACACTCGCCGAACGTCGACGGTGCCAAGTGGCTGGTGCAGGAGATCCTCCCGCGTATCAAGCAGCGCGTACCGGGCGTGCACCTTTACTTGATTGGTTCCAATCCCACCGACGAGGTGAAGGCGCTTGCCCGTGAGGACATCACCGTCACGGGGTTTGTAAGCGACGAGGAGCTGGATCACCACTACGCGAACGCCAAGGTGGCGGTGGCGCCCCTGCGTTTTGGCGGTGGTCTCAAGGGCAAGGTGATCGAGGCACTGCGCTATGGCGTGCCGTGCGTGACCACGTCGGCCGGCGCTCAGGGCCTGGAGGGAACGTCCCATTTCCTCGCCGCCAGCGATGATGCGGAGATTTTTGCCGATCACGTGGTGTCACTCCTGCGGGATGACCTCCATTGGGTCCAGGTGTCACGTGAGTCGCAACGGTTCGTGAAGAGCCGCTTCTCGGAGAAGGCCCTATGGGATGTCCTGTCCCTTGACGTTCAGTGGCCTGCCGCGAAGATGGCTAATCGCTGACGGATCAAGGAGCGGATGGGCAGTGCCCAACGCTTGAAAACTGAGATGCGCCATGAATATTCTGAATGATTTACAGCAGGTTGACGTGTCTGCCACGCCCGATGGTGTGGCATCCATCAGCCTGAGTGGCCGTTGGGCTGAATTTCCGAGAACGAACCAGGTTGATGCGCCCTGTTGGCACAGGGCTTGTCGCCATGCTGCCAAGGAGGCTACATGACCACACRCGCACGAGCACCACTCAGGCTTGGACTTGCCGGTGGCGGCACTGACGTGTCGCCTTATTGCGATGTTTATGGCGGCAACGTCATGAACGTCACCATCGATCGCTATGCGTACGCCCTGGTGGGTCAGTCGAGCGACAAACAGCTTCGCTTCAACGCCATCGACGTGGACATCCAGGAAGCTTTCGATACGTCCAAAGAGCAGGTCAACACCGACGGCCCCCTCAGGCTCCTGAAGGGTGTCTACTCGCGCGTGTCGCGGGATTTCCTTCGCGGAGAGCAACCGCCGCTCTGTGTCCAGACCTTCTCCGATGCGCCGCCGGGATCGGGCCTTGGATCGTCGTCGACCATGGTTGTCGCATTGCTTCAGGCATTCGTGGAGCATTTCGCGTTGCCGCTTGGCGAGTACGAAGTAGCGCACCTTGCCTACGATATTGAACGCATGGATCTGAGGTTGGCCGGCGGAAAGCAGGACCAGTACGCAGCGACCTTCGGCGGATTCAACTTCATGGAGTTCTACGGGAACGATCGGGTGATCGTTAACCCGCTGCGCGTGAAAGACTGGGTGTGGGCCGAACTCGAGGCCTCGCTGGTGCTGTACTTCACGGGTGTTTCCCGGGCATCGGCCGATATCATCGATCAGCAGTCACGCAATGTGGGCGAGAAAAACCAGACCTCCATTGACGCCATGCACCGCTTGAAGCAAGAAGCCGTCCAGATGAAAGAGTGTGTGCTCAAGGGCGATCTTCGCGGCCTTGCCTCCACGCTGCAGGCGGGCTGGGAAGCCAAGAAGAACACCGCAACGAGCGTAAGCAATCCGTTGATTGACCGGATGGAGAAGCTTGCTTTCGAAAATGGCGCGACCGCAGCCAAAGTTTCCGGTGCGGGAGGCGGTGGATTTATGATGTTCCTGTGCGCACCGGATCAGCGCATCAAGTTGACGCGCGCCCTGCTCAAAGAGGGCGGCAGCGTTCTGGATTTCCACTTCACTCAACAGGGGGCGACCTCGTGGCGAGTCATCTGATCGAAAAAATCGAAGCCGAGTTCGACAAGACCGTGGCGCTGCTGCAGCACATGTCGCGCGACGCGTCGTTGCACGAACTCATCCTCAAGGCCGTCCAGGTGTCGGTCGACGCGCTCAACCAGGGCAACAAGCTGCTGTTCGCGGGCAATGGCGGCAGCGCGGCGGACGCTCAGCATTGGGCGGGGGAGCTTGTCAGTCGCTTCTACTTCGACCGTCCCGGCTTGCCGGCCATCGCATTGACGACGGACACGAGCATTCTTACTGCCATCGGTAACGATTACGGCTACGACTACGTCTTTGCACGTCAGGTCGAAGCGCTGGGTCGCGAGGGCGATGTGCTGTTCGCGATCTCGACTTCGGGCAACTCGAAAAACATCCTTCGCGCCATTCAGGCCGCACGTACTGCCGGCATGCGCGTGATCGGATTCACCGGCCAGGGCGGCGGCGCCATGGCGGAGTTGTGCGACGTCTGCTTCCGTATGCCCTCGGGTGAAACACCCAAGGTGCAGGAGGGGCATGAATTCGTCGGCCACCTGATCTGCGGCCTGATCGAGCACGAGATCTTCGCGCATGCCAAAGGCTGAAGAAGCCATCGTTTTGGTCGGGGGACTCGGCACCCGGCTTCGTGATGTTGTACCCGATCTGCCTAAACCGCTCGCACCCGTGTGCGGACGGCCTTTTCTCGCGTATGTACTCGATCAGTTGGCGGCTAGCGGCATCCGCCGCACGATTCTCGCAACGGGGTATATGGCCGAGAAAGTGGAAAGCGCGATCGGGTCAGCCTGGAAGGGCATGGCCATAGCCTATTCCCATGAAGTGGATCGCTTGGGCACCGGCGGGGCAATACGACTTGCCGCCGGGATGCTGCGTGGTCGGGCCGTGCATGTAGCCAATGGTGATACGTTTCTTCGCTTTGACCCGTCGGCCATGGAACGTGCGGTCGAAGCCAGCGGACGGTTACTGGGCGTCGCGCTGGCGCACGTGGCCGATGTAGGCCGTTATGGGGCTGTCGTTCTGGAAGGTGACCGGCTTTGCTCGTTCCGTGAAAAGGGCGGCAGTGGCGAAGGCTATATCAATGCCGGGAGCTATTACCTCTCCGAGCAGGCCCTGGCCGCTCTTCCGGATGACCAGGCCTATTCCTTCGAAGACTGCGTTCTGCATCCCGAAACCGCCCAGGGTCACGTGACCGGTTTCACTTCCACGGCTGACTTCATCGACATTGGTGTGCCCGAGGACTACGAGCGGGCGCAGACGTTGTTCCGACACTCATGAGCGGCGGCGCTGCTGTGCCACGACCGGGAGTCTATCTGTCCGGTGAGGTTGTCGAAGATAGTTCGCTGAAGCGTCGCAAGGCGCTTTTTCTCGACAGGGACGGCGTTATCAACGTCAACCACGGTTATGTTCACCGGCCGGATCAGACCGAGTGGGTTCCCGGGGTTTTTGACTTCTGCCGACAGGCGCAGGAGGCTGGATTTCTGTGCGTCGTCGTTACCAATCAGGCCGGCATAGCGCGCGGCTACTATTCCGAGTCGACATTCCTCGATTACACGCGATGGATGCATGAGCAATTCGCATCGAGAGGCGTTCCATTGCTGGCCACCTTCTATTGTCCTCACCATCCGACGGCAGGAGTTGGGCAGTGGATGGTGAATTGCGAGTGTCGAAAGCCACAGCCAGGAATGATTCTCGCGGCGGAAGAGCTCTTCAATTTGTCCTTGCCTGATTCGATCCTGGTTGGGGATCAGCCGAGCGACCTGGAGGCCGCGTCTGCCGCGGGCGTCGGACGGGCAGTCATGATTGATGCGAACAGCGCATCCCCCTTTGGCAATGCCTACGCACTCCTGAGCCCGAGCGCCAAGCCTCAGGGTCCATAGCTGCTCTTGTTATGCGCGGGCCACCATGGAGCACGTATTCGCGTGCTACCCGGGGCTGCCTGTTTGAGCGACGACTTATTTTTGAACAGAGGCCATCGGAGACCCGTTGGCACTAGTGGCGGGCGCCTGCGCGAGGCAGTCCACTGTCGAGATCTTCTCAATGGCCAGTAAGCGGCCGTGCTTTCCACTCTCCTTAAGGCGAAAAGTCGTGTTGTTGACGACCCATGCGTCGGTCTGGGCTGAGCCCACTGCGGCCCCTTCAAAGAAGCGCGACCCTTTCGACCTAG
Organism: Dyella sp. 01N36; assembly: GCF_056399745.1. Classification (NCBI taxonomy): domain Bacteria; kingdom Pseudomonadati; phylum Pseudomonadota; class Gammaproteobacteria; order Lysobacterales; family Rhodanobacteraceae; genus Dyella; species Dyella sp. 01N36. The sequence goes on along the minus strand of NZ_JBFTRY010000087.1, from coordinate 2,694 downwards.
GGTTGCTGCTGACCCAGATCGTTACATCCTTGACGCCTGCGGCCCGCGCGTCCCACGTTATCGTCGCGGTCATTCGCCCGTCAGGATGATCGCAGAGTCGCAGGTTGCTCGGACTTAGCTCGAGTTTCACGCCCGGCAGCTCAAAACCTTCAGGCGTGCCATTTAGCAAGCCCGTACCGGGAACTTCCGAACCGCGCGCGTGCCCGGAGTTGCCAGAACAGGCAACGCCCGCAACCGACAGGAGTCCGGCCAGGCAAAGGCCGATCCTCATGGTGAGCCTGCTCTTCGCTCAAGGAGCGGATGTAGCGGCTGAGTGGGCTGCGCCGAAACATCGTAGTTGAGCCACGACAGGAGCAATTGCGAACCAATGATAAGTGGCAGTGCTGCTGCCATGACGACGCCCGGCGCCGTTGGCGTACCGCTCTTGATTCCCTCTACCCAATGCGTGACGCCGTAGACGATGCCTATCAGCATCAGGGGAATGGACAGAAGCAATTCCAGCGAGGCGACGGAAAAATTACGCACGAAGTACGTGTATATCAAGCGTCGCCAGAAATTTCTCATGTTCCCCTTGAAGAATGGGAACAATACTTTGAGTGGGCTAAGGCTGGATGGCTCGTCGTTGTAGACGGCGCGCATCGGCATTTCGCCAACCACAGCCCTTAGCTGGTTGAGGTTGTAAAGCAGGTCAGACTCAAAGAAGTAGCGCTTGGCGAGATGGTCGAGCTCTATCTCCAAGAGCATTTCACGATGAATGGCAGTGAAGCCATTCGTCGGGTCAAACAGTTGCCAGTAACCACTCGAAAGCTTCGTCAGAAAAGACAGGCTGGCATTGCCAACCAATCGAATGGCGGGCATGCCGGACACATCGCTGATGCGATGGAAGCGATTGCCCTTCATGTAGTCGACGGCGCCGCGCGAGATCGTGCGACACAGGCGCGGAATGAGTGCCGGGTCCATTTGCCCRTCGCCATCGATCTTGACGACGATCTTTGCCGGCGTGTGGATTGCGGCCTTGTAGCCAGTCACGGTCGCGCCACCGACCCCTTGATTGACCTCATGCTTGATCACCGTGACGCGTGGGTCACTGCACTCGGTCTCAACCAGCGCGCCAGTATTAATGGGGCATTTGTCATCAACGACAAAGATCCAGCCAACCTCATTGCCGATCTTGGCGATGACGTCGAGCACAAGCCTCCCGACCCGGTAGCAAGGAATGACAACGGCAATCTTTGGTGTCTGAGCGTCCATGAAAGCATCCATACAAATCCACTACCGACGGCACATCCAAGAGTCCCCGCAGGGTCGCTTGGACACCATCATGTCTTTAAGCGAATGGATATTCGCCAACTGGTTACCGGTGCCCAGCCTTTACGAGCGGTACTGATCCCCGTTGTGGCCGCTCCACCTCATAGTGCGACCACGACCGCCTGTCCCAATCCAGGCCCGCTACCTCAATGGGCGGCTGGACCAAGGGCGCTCCGCTGGTGCGCTGAGCTTTACGGCTTGCCCCATTCTTACCGATAGATCCACAGCTTTGAAACCCCAAATCCGAGCCCCGCGAGGAGTACGTCGGCTATTGGCTTGATCAACCACGCAAAGTGCAACCCCTGATTCTTGGCGGCAACCATCACCACTAAAGTGCTCAGCAACGTTGTCACTGTCCACAAGGTCAGGAATCTCGCCAAATGTGCAAAGCGAAGGGTAGTGCTCGGTCCCTTCGAAAACGTCCACTTGCCGTTGAACCAGAACCCCAGCATGGCTCCAGACCCTCGGCCAGCCACGTTCGCAATGCCGCTCTCTATGCCCAGGGCAGAGAGTGAGACAAAGATCGTCCAGTCCACAGCAATCTGTAGCCCTCCAACAATGCCGTAGCTGAAACTTTGTCTAAGCGTCTTCATAGCCTGCGAATTCTAGTGAGAGGTTCGAAATGTGTTGAAGCTCAGCGAGCAGCGATTTCAATGACGTCATCTTGAAGCCTATCGTTTCGCGCGAATCGCATTTACGCTGAAATCTCGGGCGTCGATCAGCGGATGCGATGCGCTATTGCAGTTCAACTTGCAAATGCGCCAAAGGATGCTGTCACCTTCCGTCAATTCGGGCGCTGCTTGCATCCTTTGAAGCGATGACTGCAGGGCTGGTGAGACTGTGCCAGTCGTCAATACGTGGGAAATGCCGGTTCGCTCGAACAGGGCAGCCCAGGCGTTGCCCGACGCGTCCTCGTCAGCGTGTCCGGCGGCGCCCAGAAAGCTCGGGTCGTACCAGGCGCTGCCAAACGCCCGGCCCGCGAAAGGCGCAATAAATGGGCGCCCCGGGTCTGCCAAATACAGTGAGTACCCGGCAGGCCATGCTAGATCAAGGTGTTTGGCAACCAGCAATTCGATTGCGAATTTGCGCTGGATATCCGCCTTGACGACATCCGGCGGCGTATTGATGTTGCTAAGCATGGTCCAGTACAGATCGTCCTCGTATATGTAAACCGAGAGTGGAATAAATAGGATGTTAAGCCACACGACAAAGGTCAGCAGGGCTTGGCCAAATAAATTCAGGCGGGCGCGTTGCCATACGACGAGAGCGATGACGATGAGCGCTGGAAACAGCGGAACAAGATAGCGCGCGTATTGAATGCCGGCGAACGTCCCCAACGCCGCAGCCAGCAATGCAAGCGCGATCCACCTGACTCGAGCTATGCAC
>NZ_JBFTRY010000086.1:0-14383 GCF_056399745.1 Dyella sp. 01N36 | reverse complement strand
CCCGTCGCCCATTCCTCCCCAGCCACCACGCCATCACCGCGCCGGCGAGCAGCCAGCCGACGACTTGTTCGATCAGGGCGGCCAGGGTGAAGTTGGTGGGGAAGCGGTACCAGTTCCAGTACGGCACCAGGGTGCTCAGCCRGGCGAACACGGAGGCTGCCAGGGCGATGCTCAGGCGCGTCATGAAGCTGAAGGCGGCCAGGCCCATCACGAAGGCCAGTGCGAGCGCAGACAAGGTATCCGACGCCCACTGCCGCGGCAGCTGGCCGCTCATGTCGGAGAGGTCTTCGCCCTGGGGCATGTAGACGATGRAGGCATAGGGTGCGGTCTTGGTCTTGGCCGAATAGGCCTCCATCACGGCCTTGTCGTGCATTTTGGCCGGGTCGACCGAGGGAACAATGTAGACGCCGGTCTGATCGCCCAATCCGGGCCGCAGGCTGGCTAACACTGTGTCTTCGGCCACCGGCTGATGCATGCCGACATCGCCCAACCCCAGCGCCATATGTGCCACGGCGCCCCAGATAAACATCACGATCCCGCCCATCAGTGCTGCTACCAGTACTCGCATGGCTCGCTCTCCCTCGATACCTACGGTGCGGCGAATCTATGCCCGCCGTGCGGGGCGCCGCAAGGTCGGTCGCAGCAGTGACGGCGACGGGATCAACCGGTGCGGGAGACGCCGACCGGCAGCGCGCCCAGGCGATGCATCTCCGGCTCGTCCCATAGCGAGGGATCGTCCAGGCAGGCCAAGGCAAACGCGTGCGCGTCCTCGCCCCAGAACAGACGGCCATCCAGCGACAGCGTGGGCACGCCGAACACGCCCTCGGCCATGGCCTCGTCGAAATTGGCGCGCAGCTGCGCCTTCACGGCGGGATCGGCGATGGCGGTGGATGGGTCGGCGATGCCCAGACGAGCGGCTACGGCCGCCAGTGCGGCGATGCTGTCGCCCGCATTTCCCTGGGCCCAGATCCAGTCGAAGATCGCATCCGTCGCCGCCACCGTGCTGCCGGCCGCGATGCATAGCCGCAGCGCCGCCAACGGATTGAACGGATGTGCCGGCGGAAAACGCAGCGGCTGGCCGTTCTGGCGTGCGCGCCACAGCGCATGGCGATAGGTGAATTCACGCTTGCCCGGGATTTCCGCCGGACCTTTCTGGCCGTGCCGTTCCAGCACGCCGGCGAACACGATGGGGCGCAACGTTACCGGCCGAGACGCCGCCAGCAGTTTCACCTTGGGCCACTGCAACCAGGCAAACGGGGAGATGAAGTCGAAATACCAGGTGATGGACATGATTCAACTCCGCGTGCCGAGGGGTGGTTTATTCGCCGCGCGCCTTGCGTCGCGCTTCGCGCAAGCTGAGCAGCTTCTCGCGCAGCTTCACTTCCAGACCGCGATCGACCGGCTCGTAGAACACGGTGCCGTCCAGCGCATCGGGCAGGCATTGCTGATCGAGCGCGACGCCGCCTTCGCTGTCGTGGTCGTACTGATAGCCCTGCCCGTAGCCCAGGCCTTTCATCAGCTTGGTGGGTGCATTGCGCAGATGCATCGGCACGTCGAGCGTGCCGGTCTGCTGCACCACGGCGCGGGCGGCGTTGTAGGCCTTGTAGGCGGCGTTGCTCTTGGGCGCGATGGCCAGCCAGATGGCGAGCTGCGCCAGACCCAGCTCGCCTTCGGGACTGCCGAGGCGCTCATAGGTGTCCCACGCATCCAGCGCCATGCGCCAGGCGCGCGGTTCGGCGAGGCCGACGTCTTCCACGGCCATGCGCGTCATGCGGCGCGCGAGGTAAAGCGGATCGACGCCGCCATCGAGCATGCGCGTCAGCCAGTACACGGCCGCATCCGGATCGGACGAGCGCACCGATTTGTGCAGCGCCGAGATCTGGTCGTAGAACTGCTCGCCGCCCTTGTCAAAGCGGCGCGTGCGATCGGCCAGCACCTGGGTGAGCGTGGTGTCGTCGATGCGATGGTCTTCGGCGAGTTCCGACGCAATTTCCAGCAGCGTGAGCGCGCGGCGCACGTCGCCATCGGCCGCCTGGGCGATCAGCTTAAGCGATTCGTCGGCGACATCGAGCTGCATGCTGCCCAGGCCGCGCTCGTTGTCTTCGAGTGAGCGCTTGAGCGCCATCACGATGTCGTCCACCGTGACGGCTTCCAGCACGTGCACGCGGCAGCGCGACAGCAAGGCGGAGTTGAGTTCGAACGAGGGGTTTTCGGTGGTGGCGCCGACGAAGATGATCACGCCGCGTTCGATATGCGGCAGGAAGGCATCCTGCTGGGMYTTGTTGAAGCGGTGCACCTCGTCCACGAACAACACCGTGCGACGACCCTGCGCAAAATTCACCTCGGCCTCGGCCAGCGCCTTGCGTACATCGGGCAGGCCCGACATCACGGCGGAGATGGCGCGGAAATCCGCATCGGCGTAGCGCGCCACCAGCAAGGCCAGCGTGGTCTTGCCGCAACCGGGTGGGCCCCACAGGATCATCGAATGGACGCGGCCGGCTTCCAGCGCACGGCGCAGCGCCTTGCCGGGAGCCAGCACGCGTTGCTGGCCCACGATTTCATCCAGGGTGCGGGGCCGCATGCGTTCGGCCAGGGGTTTGAGATCGTCGGGCTCGGCAAACAGGCCCGGCGCATCGAACATATCGCTGCGTGACATGCCGGGCATTCTAGGACATCGGGCCATGGGGGCGGCATGCCCCCCGCCCGCATCAGGATTTCGGCGCGTCCTCGCGGCCCTGGCGCAGCAGGCTGAAGGCCATGCCTGCCACCACCAGCGCGCCCAGCGTCAGGACTACCCACAGCAAGGGCTTGGTCCAGTCGTAAGGGACCTTCGGCGCGTTCAGGGCTGAAGGGCCGGCCTCGTCCATGCGCGGCCCCAGTTGTGCAACGGGCGGCTGCCATTCCTCGCCGCGTTGGCTGCGCAAGCGGCTCAAGGCCTCACCCACCGGATAGTCGCCACGTCGCGCTGCGTAGCTGCCGGCCAGCAATCGATAGGGCGCGCTGCCTTCGGGAAGCCATACGTATTGCGCAGGCAACCAGCCCACGCGCACCGCGGGCGCGCCAGCGAGCGGCGTGTCGCTGTGCACGCGCAGCTGCTTCACGTTGCGCTCGCCGATGGTGGCCGTGACCTCGCCACTCTTGCCGCCAGCGCGAACCAGATCGAGTGCCGCCACTTCCATCCACGGGGACGCGCCGGCGCCCTGCACCAGCACATGCACGCGGGCGGCGTTGTTGGCTGCAGGCAACGCAACGACTACCGACTCCACCGGTAGCGCCGCAGGCAACGCGTAGTCGTAGTCGGCCGCGCCCTGCCCGCTTGCCTTGGCCACCAGCCACTGCAATTTCGACGCGCGCTCGGCGGCGACGTCAGTGATGCTGCCGGACAGCTTGGCGATGGGCGCGTGGCCTGCGCTCCAATCCACCTGGCCGTCAGCAAGGCGCACGCGAAAATAGCGATACGCATCGCTGCTTGCCACCTCTGCCGCCAGCTGCTCGACTTCATCCTGCTCGCCGTGCACGCGGGTCAGGCTGAGGTCCGACGCGAGCAGGTTCCACTGCCGCAGATCGTTGCTGCCTTCCACCGTCAGATGAAGCTGGAAATCCTCGCTCAGCGAGGCCGGATCAAGCGCGAGCTGATCAAGGCTGATCGTGCGGCCCGCGTCGATCAACCATGCATCCGGATGTTGCACCGGAGCGGCGCGATCGGTCTGACTGATGACGATGCCGCCATCGGTATTGCGCTCCACTTTGACGCTATCGGCCAAGGCGGCTGACACCGGCAACGGCAGCAGCCGCGCCATCGCCTCGAAGGGACGACTGATGGGTGGCGAGGGCGGCAGCGGCGCGAACGGCACCGGCCGGCCGAGTGCGTTGACCACGATCAGATCGTGCAGATCGGCATTGGGATTGACGGAGGCATACACCTCCGGCGTGAGTGTCACCCGATAGGCCTCGCCCGGTGCTTTCGTATCCAGCGCAAACGCATAGGCGTAATCCACATTGCTGTCTGCCCGGGCCGCCGCCACGGGCAACATCAGGGCGAGTGCGATCCAACGCATATCAAGGCGCATGCCCGGTCTCCTCCATCGACGATGAGCGGCGCGGCGGAGCCGGCGCCAGGTATCCAATCACGCTGCACAACAGGCCGAAGGCGATAAACGAACCGATGCCGAACAGATTGCCCAGCTGACGACGGTCGATAAGGATCAGCTTGGCCAGCACGACGCCCATGAGCACCGCACCCGCCAGCCAGAACAGCCGATGGCCATGCCGCGAACCCCACACCCAGGCAAACAGGCCCAACACGCTCCATACCAAGGTGAGCGCCATCTGGGTGACGCTCGAATCGACCAGCTCCCCACCCCATGGCACGCCGCCCAGTTGATGGACTGCACGCAAGGTGAAGCTGGTAGCGAGTGCCAGCACGATGCCGCCCAGCACGGGACCGCGACTGCGCTGCAACAGTGCAGGCAGCGAAGGCTCGGTCAGCCACGCTGCATAAGCGAAAGCGATCAACAGCAGCAGCATCTCCAGCGGATTGACCAGCGGCACGTAGTGCAAGGGTGTTGCGTCGCCTGCATGGAACAAGGCCACGCAACCGACCAATCCAAGTATCGCGAGCAGCGAATACTTCAGCGGCGCCAGCCACAAGGGCATGACGCTTTCCATGGGCGCGGCGATCAGGCGGGGCCGCGCGTGCGACACCGCAAACGCAATGAGCAACGGCGCAAAACTCAGCAGCATCACCCAGCTATCGGACAACCAGCGCAGCCGATCCACGGCCACCGCCACGCCCACCGCTGCCAGCAGGATCCATCGCCATAGCCACAGCCCGTGCGCCGTCGCGCCTGCCCATGAGGTGTCGCGCAAGTTGAGCAACGTGCGCCAACCAAGGATGGCTGCGAACAGCACGGAGAGCAGATTCCAGCCGCGCCATGGCTGCTGGTGAAAGCCGGCGGCCATCAGAATGAGCAGCAGCATGGCGGCCATGAAGGCCACTGGCGTCCATACCAGTGCCGCGCCGAGTTCCGCCGTAGAGCGATAGCGCGCCGCTTCGGCAACTGCCCATGCTGTGAATGCGAGCCACGCCAGCCACGCCGCAAACAAATCTGTATCCGGCACGAAATGCTTGATCTCCTGCGCACTGGCGACCAGCCACCAAAGCAGCGCCCAGGCAAACATCACCAACGAGAACACGCGATAAAGCACGCGCCCCGCACTCCATCGCGAAAACAGGCCGCTGCTGGCAAAGCCCGCGATCACGATCATCAGCGCACTGATGAATTCGCGATTGAGCACCGGCAACGCGCCATAGCCGCCATGCATGAACTGGTCGATCAGCAAGGCAAATTCGGCGAACAGTTGCAGCGCGACGCCGCTCCACGTGGCCAGCCATCGCTGCTGACGCAAGCCCAGCCAGATCAGGCCGGCACCTTCGAGCGCGAAGATGCTGCCAGTCACATCGGCGCGCAGTGCGAGCGGCACGGTTAGCGTGGCAAGTGCCACGGCCAGCACCGCCCAGGTATCGCGCAGCAGACGCATGGCCGGCTGGCGACGCGAGACATAGGCCACGCCCAGGTAAATCACTGCTGCCACCAGCGTGGACATTGCCAGCGCCTTGCCATCCCAATGCAACAGCGCGCCTTGCAGCAACAGGCTGATCAGCGGATTGCCGAACATCAGGCAGCCATCGATCACCAGGCGCCGATCCACCGGTGCGCGCATCACGTGCAGCCAGGGGATGACCAGATAGAACAGGAAATTCAGCACCAGGAACGGCTCGGTGCTGGCAAACAGCGCGGGCTCATAGCGAAGCACGCCCCAGGCCGTGCCTACGCCGAAAGTTGCGATAAAACCCAGCAGGTTCAGCACGCGCCACGAACGTTTCCACGCGATGCCCAGGATGGCGAGGTTGAGCACGGCGTAGTAACTGAACAAGGCCACGTGGCTGCCATTGCCAGTGGACACCAGGATGGGCGCCGCAAAACCTGCTACAAGACCCAGCACCGCGAGCGCCAGCGCATCCTGGACCACAGCGAGCACGCCAATGCCGGCGACCAGCACTACCAGCAAGGCGAACGCGGCGCCCGCAGGCAGCAGGTCATAGAGACGGAACGCGGCAAACACCGTCATCACCAGCACGCCGATGGCGCCGCCTTGCACGGATAGCGCGAAGACACGCTGGCTCTCGCGCTTCTTCCAGCCAAAGGCGAGTCCTGCCACGGCGGCCAAGGCCACCATCGCTACGCGCAAACCGATCGGCACGCGCAGCATGCCGGCATCCGCTGCGTACTTGAGCAAGGCCGCCACGCCGGCGAACAACACCAGCATGCCGATCTTCACCGGCACATTGCCTTCGGTGAACCAGCGCCACACGCGGCTGGTCAGGCGGTCCAGCGCCGACGGCGTCGACGGAGCGCGAGGCGTCTCGTCGGCCGCAGGCCATGCGGCGGGTCCCACGGGCGCAGGGGCCGTCGCTGGTGGAACCGGCGGAGGCGCGGCAACCACAGTCGTCGCCGGTGGCGGCTCTTGCACTGCCTCGCGCGCCTCCTGGGCAGTCACCCACGGTCGCTCAGCGGCAACCGTCGGCGATGGCCTGGCTTCGGTGAGTTGCGCACGCAGGCTTTTCAGCTCGCGGGACAACTGCAGCTGCCTGCCCCAGATCAACCCCACGGCCGCACCGCCAACGATGCCCGCAAGGCCGCCTTCGGAGGCCAGCCCGCCCAGCACTGCACCTATCACTATCCATAGAAAAACCATGACCATCCATCTCCAGCCACGCCGGGTTGTCATGGCGTCAGTGTGACACGGACGGCCCTGCCGCCGCCGTGTCACCCATGACGGCAGGAACCGTCCTAGGAAGAGCTGCGGCGCGCCTGCGCCCGTTGCTCCATCCAGTCGTAAAGCACGGGTAACAACAGCAGGGTCAGCAGGGTCGAGGTGATCAGCCCGCCCACCACCACCGTTGCCAGCGGCCGCTGCGTTTCCGCGCCCACGCCGCTGGAAAGCAGCATGGGCACGAGGCCAAGGATCGCCACGCTGGCCGTCATCAGCACCGGCCGCAGACGCAGTGCCGTGCCGCGCAGCACGGCCTCACGCACACCCATGCCCTTGACGCGCTGCTCATTGAGAAAGCTCACCAGCACGATGCCGTTCAACATCGCCACGCCGAACACGGCGATAAAGCCGATCGCTGAAGGCACCGAGAGGTATTGCCCGGTGATCGCCAGCGCCACGATGCCGCCGATGGTGGCGAACGGCACGTTGGCGAGGATAAGCGCCGCGTACTTCATCGAGTTGAAGGCCGTGTAGAGCAAGATAAAGATGAAGAAGATCGTGGCCGGCACGATCAGCGACAACCGCTTCAAGGCGCGCTGCTGATTCTCGAACGCACCGCCCCATTCGGTGTAATAGCCCGTCGGCAGTTTCACTTTCTGTGCTAGCGCGGCGTTCGCCTCCTGTACGAAGCCGTCGATATCGCGACCGCGCACATCCATCTGGATCACCGCATAGCGTTGCAGTTGCTCGCGCCGGATAAAGGAATAACCCTCTGCCTCGGTGACCTCGGCGACCTGTGACAACTGCACGATGGCGCCACCAGGTGCCTGGATCGGAATGCGCTGGATCGCCTGCAGCGAGCGCTTGTCGCTGTCGTTCAACCGCACGGCGATGTCGAACCGCTTCACGCCATCGATCAGCGTACTTACCGGCTCGCCACCGATGCCGTTGCGAACCACGGCGAGCACGTCGTCGGCGTTGAGGCCGTAACGCGCGAGCGCATCGCGATCCACGCTGACGCGTATCTGCGGCTTGCCCATATTGGGCTCCAGGGCCAGGTCGGCTACGCCCGGCACGCCGCCCAGCACATCCTTGATTCGGGCGCTCAGGCGATCGAGTTCGCCCAAGTCTTCCCCGTAGAGCTTCAATGCCAGCGTGGCGCGCACGCCGGAGATCAGCTCCTCGACACGCATCTGGATGGGTTGGGTGTAGCTCACCACGGCCGTCGGCAATGCGGCTGAAAGTTCACGCTGCATATCCGCCTCGATGCTTTCGAGCGTCTGTCCCTTGCGCCATTGATCGCGCGGCTTGAGCGGCGTGTAGACCTCCATGTAGTTCACGTCCGCCGTCTCGCCCTTCTCCGCGCGACCGATCATCGCGAGCGTGGTCTCGACCTCGGGAAACGATGCCTCAATGCGCGCGGCCACCTGGCGCGAGAGGTCGATGGATTCATCCAGCGACGCGGAAGGAATGGAGGTGATGCGCCACATGATCGCGCCCTCCTTCAGGTTCGGCATGAACTCCTTGCCGAGGAAGGGAAACAACGCGAGGCTGCCCAATAACGCACCGCCGGCCATGCCCAGCACCCAGCGACGTCGACGCAGCGCCCATGCCAGCACGACGCCGTAGTGTTTCTTCAGGAAGGCCACGAGGCGCGTATCGCGCTCGTCCTTGGGCTTGAGCGCCAGCGCAGCGAGTACCGGAACCAGGGTCAGGGCCAGCACCAGCGAACCGGCCATGGCGAAGCTGATGTTGAAAGCCATCGGCTTGAACATCTTGCCTTCCAGCCCCTGCAGACTGAACAGCGGCAGGAACACCACGATGATGATGACAATGGCGAACGYGATCGGGCTCGCCACCTCCTTCGCCGCAGCAAGCACGGCGGCACTGCGGTCCACCGGCAAGCCATGCGCCTTGCGCTCGGCCATGAGACGGAAGGCGTTCTCCACCATCACCACCGCACCATCGACCATCATGCCAATGCCGATAGCCAGCCCCGCTAGCGACATCAGGTTGGCCGATAGCCCCGCCTGCTCCATGCAGATGAAGGCGATCAGCATGGCCAACGGCAAGGTCACGACCACCACCAGCGCGCTGCGCAACTCGCCAAGAAACAGGAACAACACGATCGCCACCAGGATCGAACCTTCCACCAGCGCACGCACCGCCGTACCCACCGCTTTGTTCACCAAGTCCGTACGCTCGTAGACCGGCTTGACCACCACGCCGGCGGGCAAGGCTTGCTGCACAGTGGCGAGCTTGCCCTTCACGGCATCCACCACGCTCTTGGCGTTCTCGCCAATGCGCGACAGCGCCTGCCCCATCACCACTTCCTTGCCGTCGCGCGTCACGGCGCCGGTGCGCGGCGCGCCGGCCTCGTCCACTGTGGCCACGTCGCGCACGTAGACAGGTGTGCCGTCTTCGGTCTTGAGCACGATCTGCTCGATGTCACGCGCGCTCTGCACCAGCCCCAGACCGCGTACGAGATACTGCTCGCGCCCGACGTCGACGAAGTTGCCGCCGACCTGCGCGTTGTTCGCCTGCAAGGCCTCGATCACCTGCTTGAAGCCCAGACCGTGCGCAATCAGCTTCATCGGGTCGATGCGCACCTGATACTGCTTCTGCTGCCCGCCCCACGACGTCACATCGTCGACGCCAGCCGCAGTGCGCAGCATCAGGCGAATGCTCCAGTCCTGCAGCGTGCGCAGGTCGCTGTCGCTGGGTGATCCCTTCAGGGTTTCGTCGGCACGCTCCACGGTGTACCAGAACACCTGGCCGAGGCCTGAGGTATTGGGGCCCATTTCCGGCTTGCTGTAGCCCGCGGGCAAGCGGTCGCCCACCTGCTGCAAGCGTTCATTGACGAGCTGGCGGGCGAAGTAGATGTCCATGTCGTCCTTGAAATACACGGAGACATAGGACAGCCCGAACAGACTGACCGAGCGTACCTCGTCCACTTTCGGAAGACCGGCGAGCGCGGATTCCACCGGCGTGGTGAGCAGCGACTCCACATCTTCGGCGGCCAGTCCAGGGGCCTCGGTGTACACGTTGACCTGCACCGGCGTGACATCGGGAAAGGCATCGATGGGCAGCTTGCGCAGCGCCTGATAGCCGAGCGCAGCAATTACTGCGAAAGCGATCAGCACCAGCAGCTTGTAGCGTAAAGAGAGTTCGACGAGACGCGCGAGCATCAGTCTTCTCCCAGCTGCGAGCGAAGCAGGCGCGCCTTGAGCGCGAACGCGCCCTTGCTGACGTAGGACGCGCCGGGCTTGAGGCCTTGGCGTATCTCCACCCAGCCGTCACGGTTTTCGCCTGTCTGCACGGCTACCGGCTCGAACGCCTGGCCGCTGGCGACGACGAAGACAGTGGACTGGTTCTGCAACAGCACCACGGCTTCGGCGGGCACCGCGAGTGCGCTGCGTCCTGACACGGCAACGCGAGCATCGACGAGCTCTCCCGGATGCAGCAGGTCGCGGCTGTTGTCCACCGCAATGCGCACGGCTACCGTGCGGGTCTTTTCATCCGTCTGGTGCGAACGCTGTACGACCTTGCCGGGCAGGCTTTGCTGATGAACGAGGATGCGTGCCGCGGCACCCGTGGCCACGCGCTCCGCTTCGAACGGCGGCATCTGCGCCTCGACCCATACCGAGTCCTCTTTCACCACGGTAAACAGCGCGCGCCCCGCATCGACGCGCTCACCCACGAGGAACTGGTCAGTAGTGATGCGTCCATCCGTCGGCGAGAGCAAGGCATAACTCCCGTCAGCCTTGGCCGAGCCGGCGCGCAGTACGCCCTGGATTTGCGCATCGGACAGACCGTAGGCGCGCAAGCGAGCGCGCGCCTGGTCGCGCTGCACTTGCACTTCAGTGAAGCGACGGGCGGAGACAGCTTGCGGACCCAGCGCGGAGACGCGGCGCCATTCCTGCTCGGCGACGATGAGCGCACCCTGGGTTTCCGCAACCTGCACGCTCGACAAGGTGACCAGCGGCTGCCCCGCCTTCACCACATCGCCCAGCTTCACCTGGCGCGACAGCACCATCGATTCGATGCGCGGCGACACCAGTACAGTCGAATACGCATCGACCTTCACTTCGCCAGGCGCCTTGATTTCTTCCGCGAGGTCGCGCGAAGCGAGTCTGGACACGACGATGCCGGCGTCCTGCACGGCGCGGRCATCCAGCGTCAGTGGATTGGCCGCCTGCTGCGCGAAGACCGCGCCCGTCGCAAGCGAAAACAGCAGCGCGCAGGAGGCGCGTCGGAAAAGATGATTCATGGGGATACATCCTGTGTGCGGCCATCCAGCCAGTCGGTCAGGCGACCGGCGGCGACGAGGTAGTCGAACCAGGCCTGCCAGGCGTGGCTTTCCAGTGCGAGTGCGGACAGCGCGGTGTCGAGACTTTGCTTCAGCTGGACGAGGTAATCGGAGGTGCTGATCTCGCCGGCCCGCCAGAGCTTTTCGAGCAGCGCGGTGCGATCGTCGAAGGCGGCGGCGCGTCCCTGGCGAAAGGCCTGGCCAGCAGCGAGCAAGGCGTCGTAACGCGATTGCGCTTCACGCAGCGAGGCGCGGCTCGCCAGTTGCTGCGAGCGCGTCAAGGCGGCAGCCGCCCCGGCTTCCGCGAGTGCCGCGTCGATTTCCGCGCGTCCGTTGTTGAGCACCGGCAAGGGAATGGACACGCTGACGCCGATCACCTGGTCGGTCCTGACGCCTGTGTACACGCGTCCACCGGTCACGCTGATGGTGGGATCGGGCAAACGCGCACGCCGCGCCACGTCGATGCCCGCCTGAGCCACCGCCTCATCGGCGCGCAGTTTGGCCAGCTCCGGCCGTTGCTCGATGGGTATCGGCGAGATGCTGTTCGATGCCGGCGGCAGCCCTGCAGGCGACGGCGGCTTCGTCGCCACGTCGCCGGCCACTGCCTCGAGTGCGGCCAATGCCGCCGCCTCGGCACCGGCCAGCGAAGCCTGCTGGATCTGCGATTCACCCAGGGCCAGGGCGGCCAGATCGCGTTCGGGACTGCTGATATCGCCGACACCGAGGCGGTCGGCGGCGAGCGCATCGAATCGCCGCATCAAGCTCACCCGACGCTCGCCGAGCTCGCGCTGGCGAGCAGCCAGGGCAGCGGCAGACCAGGCTTTCAGCCAACGCGAGGCGATGTCCCGCCGCAGCACTTCATAGGACGCCTCGCGGCTGCGCCACTGGGCCTGCGCCTGCGAAGTACGGGCGCGGCGCTTGCCTGACATATCCAGCGGCAGCGATAGCCCCGCCGTGCGCCGATTGACGTCGGCGTTCTCGGCATCGAGCGACAGCGAGGGGTTATAGACAGGCTGGGCCGCCGCGCGTACCCGCGCCTGGGCCGCCTCCAGCTCGGCGCGAGCCGCCTGGATGTCGGGGTTGGCAGCCCATACGAGCTGCACCGCGCCACCGATGGGCGATGCGGCAGGAAGCGGTCGCTCACCTTTGATCGGCACCGCCGCCGCGTTGGCGACAGAAAACAAACAGGCAGCCCCGAACAGGGCCGCACGTAAAACGGACATGAAACCATCTCCTGACAACGATCACGAGGAATGCGCCCGGGAGGGCGCAACACAGGCGTTCGAGGTCAGGCGATAGGTGGTCGCAACAGGGAGCCCGCGACGGCGGGCACGCGTCCGGCGTGTGCGGATGAAACGAGGAATGGCGCCTCGGGCGCGTTCACGGTCAGCATCACCAGGCTAGGCAAGCCGGCGGCATGGGGACAGGCGCAATGACAGGAAGCGCCTTCGCCAAGCAGGCATTCGCCATCACCCGCAGGCACAGGTGCAGCAACCACCATGGCCGCCGACGCAATGGCGTAGCCACGCCCCGGGCTGGCATCACGCTCACCGCCATCGGCCAGGCATACGGACCCGCTGACCAGCTTGATCAGCAGCACAGCCACCACCAACGCCCACAAGCCGCGATGGCGGCGCAGGCGAAGAAGCAATGGCAGGGACCGGGATGACATCTTCGGGATCCTAGACGGCGAGCCGCCTGTTAGACAATTTCATCGGCCATCCCCTGCCTGTCATATCGGCTTTCGCGCAAACCATGTCGGAAATACCCGGGCTCCACCGCTACGGCGCCTGTCGCCATGGCTATGATGTGCCCCACACGACGGGACGGAGTCGGCACGTGGCGCAAGGGATGGGGCGGGCGAGCAAGCAGGACGTCGGGCTGAGCACGTGGCTGCCCGCGGCCTGGCGCGGCAAGCCGCTGCGCGCGTTTGCCCTGCTTTGCCTGCTGATCCTTCCGTCGCTGGGAATGGCACGCGACAGCGACCCCTGGGCGCCGTTCGACATCCCCTGGTTCGATCGTTTGGGGGTAAGTGACGGCCTGCCGCATTCGATCACCACCACGGTCGAACAGGACAAGCGCGGCCTGATCTGGATCGGCACGTTGTCCGGCCTGGTGCGCTACGACGGTTACCGCATGCAGGTGTTCACCGGCAATGGCGGCAGCAAGACCGATATTCCGGACGCGTATGTGCGCTGTCTGCTCACCCTGCCCGACGGCAGCCTGCTGGTGGGTACCAATGCCGGCGGCCTGAGCCGCTTCAATCCGCTCGACAACACCTTTCACACCTACCCCGTGGGCAAGGGCGGCACCAGCGACCGCAAGATCTACGCGATGTCGCCCGATGGCCAGCGCGGCATCTGGATCGTGACGGAGCGCGGCATCGATTACCTGGACCTGCGCAGCAACCGCATCAGTCCGATCCCGCTGGGCGATGGCATGGCCCAACGCAGCTTCAGCGTGCTACAGGATCGTGCCGGCAACCTGTGGGTCGGCAACACCAATGGACTGTTCGTCCGGCGCACCGGAGAAACGGCGTTCAAACGCCCTGATCGACCGGCGGACGGCAGCGGCATCGACGTGGTGTTGAACGACGGCATCTGGGCGCTGCTGGAGGACCGCGAGGGACGACTGTGGGTCGGCAGCACGCAGTCGGGCGCGGTGTATCGCGATGAAACCGGCCAATGGCATGCGATACCCGGCTTCAGCGGCTATCAACACGATCGTTCGCGCCGCCCGACCGTGCGCGCCTTCACCGAGTTGGCGGGCGACGTGATGTGGATGGCCACCGATGGTGGCGGCGTGCTGTCGTACGACGTCGCCACGCATAGCCTGCACGCGGTCGCGCACGACACCGCGATGCCTTCCTCGTTGCCCGGCGATTCCGTGCGCGGACTGCTACAGGACAGCACCGGCAACGTATGGGTAGCGACCGATCTGGGCGTGGCGCGCTACGACCCCAACGCCCGCA
Source organism: Dyella sp. 01N36 (assembly GCF_056399745.1). Classification (NCBI taxonomy): domain Bacteria; kingdom Pseudomonadati; phylum Pseudomonadota; class Gammaproteobacteria; order Lysobacterales; family Rhodanobacteraceae; genus Dyella; species Dyella sp. 01N36. The sequence goes on along the minus strand of NZ_JBFTRY010000086.1, from coordinate 326 downwards.
AGGCTTTCGCCCTGCTGCCCTCGACCAGCGACCACCGCTCGCTGGCCAACACCAACGTGCGCGGTATTTTTGTCGACAGCCGGCAGCGCGTCTGGCTGGGCATGAGCGCGGGGCGCGTGGACGTGATCGATCTGTCCGGCGCCAGCATTCGTCATCTCGAACTGGGCGGCGTACAGACGCGCCGCGATGTGCAGGCGTTTGCCGAAATGCCCGATGGCACTATCTGGGTGGGCACCCAGGGCCTGGCGCGTGTCGATCCCAACACGCTGGCCATCGTCGGCTCGGCCGTGCCCGAGCTGGACGACAAACCCGTGCTGCATCTGCTG
>NZ_JBFTRY010000085.1:0-14535 GCF_056399745.1 Dyella sp. 01N36 | reverse complement strand
AACGCACCTACGTGGGCTTGCACTGAAACGAAAAAGGCGACCCGATGGTCGCCTTTTTCTTGCAGGCTCAGCTGATCAGCCGCAAGGTGAACGGGTAGCGATAACGCAMGCCCTCATTCGCCCGGATGGCGGCAATGATGGTGAACACCAGCCACGCCACGCCGACCACGATGCCCACCGGGACGGCAATCAGCACGCCAAGGCCCAGGGTGATCAAGGTGAGCACGAACAGCGCAAAAAACACGATGGCCACGGTGATATTGAAGTTGAGCGCCTCTTTGCCCTGATCATTGACGAAGGGCATGGTGTCCTTCTTCACCAGCCAGATGATCAGCGGCCCGAGGAAGCATCCCCAGCCAAACCAATGGCCGGTGATGATGAGGCCGAGCAGTGCAGACAGATGGGCGAACATCGCCCACTGGCGCTCCTGGACGCTGGGAACATCGGACGGCGGCACGGCAGAGCCGCTCGACGGGGGCGGTACGACGGACTCGGGCGGAACGCTCATGCGTACATCTCCTGGGTCGTAAAGGCCTGATTGTTCAGTCAGCTGCTGCTGACGGCCTCATCCTAGCAAGTGTCCGCCCGTATTACCGGTGTAGCTAGTCACTCTCCCGCGATAGTCATCTGCTCCAGCAGAATCGAGCCCGTCAGCAGGTGCGAGCGATGATCCACGTCGGCGCCCACCGCCACGATATTGGCGTACATGTCGCGCAGGTTCGCGGCAATGGTGATCTCTTCCACCGGATAGGCGATCTCACCGTTTTCCACCCAGAAGCCGGCCGCACCACGCGAATAATCGCCGGTGATGGTGGACACGCCCTGCCCCATCACCTCGGTGACCACCAGGCCGGTGCCCATGCGCTTGAGCATGCCGGCGAAATCGTCCTGCCCGGGCTGCACGATCATGTTGTGGATGCCGCCGGCATTGCCGGTGGWTTYCAKGCCCAGCTTGCGSGCCGAATAGCTGCCGAGCACGTAGCGCGCGAGCACGCCGTTCTCGATCAGCGAACTGTCGCGCGTAGCCACGCCTTCCGCGTCGAACGAGCCCGAGCCCTGCCCACGCATCACGAACGGACGCTCCACGATATTCATCCAGGACGGCATCACCTGCTTGCCGGCATGGTCCAGCAGAAAGCTGGCACGGCGGTACAACGCGCCGCCGCTGACGGCGCCAATCAGGTGACCGATCAGGCCGCGTGCCACTTCCGGCGTGAACAACACCGGACTCTGGCGCGTGGACAGCGAGCGAGCGCCCATGCGTGCCAGCGTGCGCTGCGCGGCCTTGTCGCCAAGCGCCTGGGCGCTGATGAAATCCTCGGCCGAGCGCACGCTGTCGTACCAATAGTCGCGCTGCATGCCGTCGTCGTCGCCGGCAATCAGCGCCACGGACAGCGAGTGGCGGGTGCCTCGCTCGCGGCCGACAAAACCATGCGAATTGGCGTAGACGGCCAGGCTTTCGCCCATCTGCACGCTGGCGCCGTCGGAGTTGGTGATGCCCGCGTGGGCGCGGCCGGCGTCCTCGATCTGCTTGCCGAGCTCGATCGCCTGGTCGGTCTCGATGCGCCACGGGTGCCACAGGTCCAGGTCGGGGAACTGGGTGGCCATGCGGGACGCGTCGGCGAGGCCCGCGGCCGGATCTTCCTCGGTGTAGCGGGCGATCGCGCAGGCCTGCTCCAGCGTGGCCTGGATGGAATCGGGGTTGAGGTCGGCCGTGCTGGCCGAGCCCTTGCGCTGGCCGAAGTACACGGTGAGCCCGAAACCGCGGTCGCGCGTGTGTTCGACCGTTTCCACCTCGCCCAGGCGCACGTTCACGTTCAGGCCCGTGTCGATGCTGGCTGCCACCTCGGCCTGGCTGGCGCCGGCGGCGCGGGCCCGGCGAATCACGTCCTCGGCCAGTTGGGCCAGACGGTCGAGTTCGTCGTTGCTGCGGTCCTGGGTGGGGCTGAGCTGGGTCACTCGTCGATTCCTACGGGCAAGCGGGGAACGGGTAGAATACGCGGTCCTAGCCGCGCACCTCCGAAAGTGGGGGTCGCGCACCCGAAAGCAACGGAGCGTCGCGGAGAACGCCATGTCACTGACAGCCGGCATCTACCGTCACTACAAAGGCCAGCGTTACCGCGTCCTGGGCACGGCCCGGCACAGCGAAACGATGGAAGAGGTAGTGGTCTACCAGGCGCTCTATGGCGATTACGGCCTGTGGGTGCGTCCCGCCGCCATGTTCTGCGAAACCGTGGAGCTGGAGGGCGAGCCGATTTCCCGCTTCGCGCTGGAACAGGCCGAACCGGACCTGCTCGACGGCGTCATCGCTGCCCCCTGAGCGTTTGCTCCATCTGTTGGAATACCCCAGTGAATCGCACTTACACCGACAATCCGGACCACGATTACGGCCCGACCCGCACGCAGCAACGCAAGGACGCGCTGGCCGTGCTGGCCTTGGCCGTCCAACTGCTCGAGCTGCCGCCGAGCAAGCTGGCCAAGCTGGAGCTGCCGGAAGATGTGGAGCGCGAGATCGCCAACACGCGCCGCATCACCGCGCACATCGCGCGCAAGCGACAGCTGGCATTTCTGGCCAAGGTGATGCGCCGTCACGACGCCAGCGTGTTTGAAGGCGTCAGGGCCGCACTCGGCGAAAACCGCGATCGCCAACGGCAGGAAACAGCCGCCATGCACCGCCTGGAAGCCACCCGCGATCGCCTGCTGAGCGATCCGGACAACGCCATGAGCGAGGTGATCGCGCAGTATCCGAATGTCGACCGCCAGCACCTGCGTTCGCTGGTGCGCCAGGCCAAGATCGAAAAAGACGGCAATAAGCCGCCGCGGGCGTATCGCGAGATCTATCAATTGCTGAAGGATCTGGCGGGAGGCAGCCGCACGGACGAGGCCGTCGACGAAAACGAAGACGACGCGCCGGAAGAAAACGAGGATTGAGGCCAGCGTGAGTCGCGCACAGCGTGCGCTCCCACAGGATCGAAGTCACCTTGTGGGAGCGCACCCTGTGCGCGACTCAAACCGCCTCAATCTTCAATGGCACTGAACCGCCCGCACGTATCCCGTGGCGACACAAAACAATCGTGCACCTCGCACAACGCACTCGCCCCGATACTCGCGCCATAGGCCGAGCCGAACGACGTCAAACCCGGCACACGCTGCTCCGTCTCGCGCGGATCATCGCAACGATGGCGACAGTGCGCGCAACACGCCGCGAGTGTCGCTACCGCGCTCATCCGCCCAGTCCGTTCCAATAGTTCGCAAACACGTGCACCGACAGCACGTAGCCGATGATCACGTTCACCACCACGCCCGCGGTAAACGCCGCCAGCGGACGCCATCCAGTGGCCGTCAGCGAACGCAGTCGCGTGGTGAGTCCGATGCTCAAGAAGCAGAGCGTGAAAGCCCAGGTACGCAGCGTGCTGATCGGCGCGACCAGATCCGGCGTGACCACCTTGCGATAGTCGACCAGCGAATAGTGGCTGGCGATCCACGTGACCAGGGCTGAGGCGATGACGAAACCAAAGACGAACTTCGGAAAGCGCGCCCAGATCTCTCGCACATCGGCCTTCGCCTGCACGCCATCCTCAGAAGTGTTCCAGCGCGTCGTAGCGATCCACGCCAGCACGAAGGCCCAGATGCCGATCCAGATATCGCGGCCCACCACCTTCATCAGCGTGAACGCCTGCACGGCAGCATCCGGCGCACCCGCAATGGCACCGCCCGCGTTGCGCGCAGCATCGCCGTAAGCCTGTGCCGCCGCTACGCCGGCCGCATCCGCGAATTCGGACGTCCCGATCCAGGCGCCGGCTACCGGCGTCGACAATCCCAGCGCGCGCGACGCAAATGGCAACACGAAGATCATCACAATGGCCCACACCACCACCAGGGTGATGGCCACCGACGTATCTTCGCGACGTGCACGCACTGCGCCGCCGCTCGCAATCGCCGCGGAAACGCCGCATACCGCGCCACCCACACCGAGCACGGCGGCGAATCGCTTATCGAGACCCAGGGACTTGCCGACCAGAAAGATGGTGAAGAACGTGGCGAGCGACACGATGGTCGCCTGCCCCACCGCCACCGGACCTGCCCAGAACAGCAGGGTCAGCGGCAAGGTCGCACCGAGCAGCACGATGCCCACCTTGATGTAGAACTCCACGCGCAGCCCCGACTGGAACCACTCGGGCAACTTGACCGTGTTGGAAACGATCAGGCCCAGCCCCAGCGCGAGCAAAGGCGCCTCAAGGTTGTACCGCGAAGCCTGGACCCACGCAGAAGCCGTGAAGATCAGCAGCGACACCACGAACAGAATCGCAAAGGCGGGCAGAAAACGCGTCAGCGACTGCCCGAGCACGGCAAGTCCCGTGCCGAACAGCAGCGCGAACGCAGCGAACAGTGCGAGATAGTTGGGCCCATGTGCAACAAGGCCCTGCCACGCCTCGGCCAGCGTCTTCCACTTCGCCGGCGCCACCGCCAACCACTTCAAGCTGCTGCCATTGGCAAACAGCGCCCAGGCCACCACGATCACCAGCAGGCCGATCCACACCGACCACCAGTCTTCGTTGGAGAACACGCCCCACTGCGCAGGGCGCGTGGCGGCAGCCGCCTGGGCGCGGGCCTGACCCGGCAGAACTCGTGTCKCTTCGCTCATCGCACCGCCCCTCACCGAAAGATGAACCGGACGTCCAGACGTCCGGGCGGCCAACGGGAAAAGCCGCAGCGGACACTGTCCAGCTGCGGCTCGTCAAAGCGAAATGAGCTTTTGTTCTATCGATATAGCCGCAGACTGGCGGCAGGCAGGCTCTGCAGCGGCGTCAGGACGCCGTGCCACCCACCGTCATCGCATCGACCTTGAGCGTCGGCTGGCCCACGCCCACGGGCACGCTCTGGCCATCCTTGCCGCATACGCCGACGCCTTCGTCCAGCGCGAGATCGTTGCCGATCATCGAGACGCGGTTGAGCACGTCGGGACCGGAGCCGATCAGGGTGGCGCCCTTCACGGGACGCGTGATCTTGCCGTCCTCGATCAGGTAGGCCTCGCTGGCGGAGAACACGAACTTGCCGTTGGTGATGTCCACCTGGCCTCCGCCAAAATTCACGGCGTACAAGCCCTTTTTCACCGAGCGGATGATCTCCTGCGGATCGTGCTGGCCGGCGAGCATGTAGGTGTTGGTCATGCGCGGCATCGGCAGCTGCGCGAACGACTCGCGGCGTCCGTTGCCGGTGGGCGCCATGCCCATCAAGCGTGCGTTGAGCTTGTCCTGCATGTAGCCCTTGAGGATGCCGTCCTCGATGAGCGTGGTGCATTCGGTGGCCGTGCCTTCGTCGTCCACGCTGAGCGAGCCGCGGCGTCCGGACAGCGTGCCGTCGTCCACCACGGTGACGCCCGGCGCGGCGACGCGCTGGCCGATGCGGCCGGCAAATGCCGAGCTGCCCTTGCGGTTGAAGTCGCCTTCCAGGCCGTGGCCGATCGCTTCGTGCAGCAGCACGCCCGGCCAGCCCGGCCCCAGCACCACCGGCATGCTGCCGGCGGGCGCGTCGACGGCTTCCAGATTGACCAGCGCCCCGCGCACGGCCTCATCGGCGAAGCCCATGGCACGGCCGTTTTCGATCAGCTCACGATAGCCATAGCGGCCACCACCACCCGAACTGCCCTGCTCCCGGCGGCCGTTCTTCTCGGCGATCACGGTGACGTTCATGCGCACCAGCGGGCGTACATCGGCGGCCAGGGTGCCGTCGGAAGCGGCGATCAGCACCGTATCCATGGTGGCGGACAGGCTGACGATGACCTGCTTCACGCGCGGATCGCGGGAGCGCGCATAGGCGTCCACTTCGCGCAGCAGGGCGATCTTGTCGGGATTGGGCAGGCTTTCGACCGGATCGATCGCCGGATACAGCTGGCGCGCGCCGTTGAGGGCCAGCGGCTTACCGGCGCCATTGCCACCCTGGGCAATCGCACGGGCGGCCTTGGAGGCTTCCAGCAGCTGCGGCAGGACGATCTCGTCGGAGTAGGCGAAGCCGGTCTTCTCGCCGCTGATTGCGCGCACGCCCACGCCCTGCTCGATGGAGTGGCTGCCATCCTTCACGATGCCCTCCTCCAGCACCCAGGACTCGCTGCGCGAATGCTGGAAATACAAGTCGGCGGCGTCGATGGAGGGGCCCATCAACTGGTTGAAGACGCGGTCTAGGTCGGTGGCGGCCAGGCCGCCCGGCGACAGCAGGCGGCGTTCTGCCTGCGCGATCAGGGAATCCATGAAGTCGGTGCCGTATGCAAAAAGGGGACTTTAGCAAGTTGGGGCCACTCGCCGGGCGTTTAAAGCCTCGTCTGATGGAGCCGGGCCGGGCCAACGGTTAGKATGCCGCCACCCAACCATGACGCGCATGTGAAGGAACACGTATGAGCGACACACCCCGCCAGCCGCTGGCCCACAAGGTGATCGACCGCACCATCAAGGCGCCCATCGAGGAGACCCGCGAGCTGCTGCACAAGGACGGGGCGCTCAAGCCGGGCCACGGCATGGTGAGCAGCATCATCGCGCTGTCGCTGGGCTTCCTGAGCCTGCTGGCGGTGCTGGCCTTCCACTTTCCCCAATACCTGACCACCCCCGACCTGCGGCACGAGTATTCCGTGGACGTGCTGCGCCAGCTGCTGCTGGCCGCCCTGCTAGTCGCGGGCGGCATGTCGCTGGCCAACATCATCCTGGGCCGCGCGCGCCGGCTCAGCATGGTGGCGTTCGCCCTGGTGATCGGCGCGACCGCACTGGGCGGCTCGCGCGTGCCGGTGGGCGATTTTCCTGACCACACGCCGTACATCGGGCTGGACTGGTTCATCCTCGACCTGCTCGGTTCCACCCTGGTGTTCGTGGTGATCGAGAAGCTGTTTCCGCTGTACAAGGGCCAGACGCTGTTCCGCAAGGAATGGCAGACCGATCTGAAGCACTTCGCGGTGAATCACTTCATCGTGGGCCTGGCCCTGCTGGTGGTGAACTTTCTGCTGCATCACCTGTTCGGCTGGCTGGTGCGCAGCGACTTCCAGCAGTTCGTGCAACACACGCCGTTCGTACCGCAGCTGCTGGTATGCATCCTGGTGGCTGACCTGGCGCAGTACTGGACCCATCGTGCGTATCACGAGGTGCCGCTGCTATGGCGCTTCCACGCTGTGCATCATTCGGTGAAGACGATGGACTGGCTGGCCGGCTCGCGCCAGCACATGCTGGAGCTCATCGTCACGCGCGTCGCCGTGCTGGCGCCGCTCTACATCCTCGGTTTCAGCGAGGGCGTGATGAATGCGTACATCATCGTGGTCGGCTTCCAGGCSGTGTTCAATCACGCCAACGTGCAYCTGCCGTGGGGCCCGCTGAAGTACGTGATCGTCACGCCGGAYTTCCATCACTGGCACCACGCCTCSGACGACGAGGCGATCGACAAGAACTACGCCGCGCACTACGCGTTTCTGGACCATCTGTTTGGCACGGCGGTGAAGTCGACCAAGAAGTTTCCGGAAAGCTATGGCGTAGTCGGCGACTACATGCCTGATGGCTTCGTGCGCCAGCAGCTGTTTCCGTTTCGGGGAAGCACCAAGCCGCGAGAGCCTGAGATGTAAGAGCGATACCTGTGGGAGCGCACCCTGTGCGACGGCTTGGGTATCGACCAGGCCGTCGCGCACAGGGTGCGCTCCCACACTTTTTTTTGGAGACGGCTCAGCGCGCGCTGCTGCTCGCCGGCGCCGGCAAGGTGGGGGCGCCCGGCGCGGCCAACGCGGGCGGCACCGGCACATCCTTTTTCTCGATCAAGGTGATCGTGGGCTTGTCCCAGCTGCCCGTGACCTTGTAGCGCGCACTGGCGAAACGATTGATGCCGTGCCCCAGCAGCCCCTGAGCCACGAAGCCGGCGGCAATACCGATCGGCCCACCGACAAACGCGCCGACCACCGGCAAGCTGTTGCCGGCATGCGGTATGGCAAGCACCTGCAGGTCATAGTCCTTGGCACGCAGGCCTGTGCGCCCGGTGATGGAGATCTCCGCTGCCGGACTGCGTATCTGCAGATTGTCGGTGTTCGCGTTCCCATCGCCCAATTTGAAATCGCCGGAAATGGCGTCGAAGGCCAGACCCTTGCCGAACACATCGCCGAAGTCGAATGACAGGCGACGCGGCAGTTCCAGCACGGACACCAGGCCGAACAGGCGCGCCACGCCGGGCGTCACTTCAGGCATGCGACCGTCAGTGATGTTGATGCTCAGCTTGCCGTCCATATTGCCCAGCTCCATCGCCGAGGGTGCGCCCGGCCAGGTGGCATCGAGCTGCGAACGGACCTTGCCGCCGGCTAGCAATCCTTCATAGCCGAAGGCACCGAGCATGTCGCCCATGTTCTCGGCGGCAAAATCGAAGCGCATGTGCGAGTGGCTGTCGTTCGCCGTGCCGTTCCAGTCGCCGACGCCATTGATCTGCACGCCGTGCGACAAGGTGCGTAGCTGGTCGATATGCATGCCCTTGTCGGTCGGCCACGTTTCCAGCCGGGCTTCGCCGAGTTTGGAATCACCGAAACGCAGGTCGTTCACCCAGAGATGGAACGGCGGCAGCGCCGACGGCGTGATGCCGGTGACGGCTGGATTGGGCGGCGCGGCTGACGCGCTGGCGCCCGGTTGTGCAGCCGTACTCTGCGCCGACGTTGCATCGGTGGCGCCACCGGCAGGCTTCTTCGGCGTCACTACATCCTTGGGCCAGTACAGGCGCTGCAATCGCGCAGTTACGCCGCGGCGCGTGAGATCGGCCAGCGGAATATTGAAACGACCCGCCAGCCCGGCGCTGTCGACGTCCACGACCAGGCCATCCGGCTGCGAGCTGGCGAGCAGGTGCATATCGGCAAACGGATGGCCAAACACCATCGCCTGTTCGGCCGTCACATCGATGCTCTCCAGCCCCGGGCCGTTGGCACTGCTGCCCGACGAGGCGTACTGCGTCCAGCCAGTCACATCGAGCTTGCCGGGTCGGCCACGTATGCGAATACCCTTGTCGGGTACCGAATCGGGCGCCCTCGTGCCAAAGGCGAAGGTGGCTGCCAGCGACTGGCTGTCGTTCTGGGGAAGACGCAAGCGTGCGCGTACGACCTGCCCCACGCTCAGCTGCACGTCGCTGCCCTGCATGGGCAGATTCATCTCTACATGCAGCGGCAGCGTCCCCTCGGCCGACTTCTTCAACGGCGTGGGGAAATCGAGCGTCATGCCATTGAGCATCGAATCCACGCTCAATTGCTGCGTGCTGGCGGCCGAGCCCGGCGCCGTGAGGATGTTGAAACCGACGGTAAAGTCGCTACGCCCATCCGCTACCTGGTTGAGCCAGTCGAGCTGTTTGTAACCCTGGGTGAGCTCGGCCATGCTGAAACGGCCAGCGAGCTTGGCCGATAGCACCGTATTGGGTTGCCCGGTGGCGCCGGCGATGGCCAGATCCAGCTTGGCCGGCTGGCCGCGGAAACTCGTATCAAGCGGCCCCGCGTGGAAACCGGCCTTGTCGAAAGTCGCCGGGCCGGTGAGCTTGTCGAGCTTGAGGTTCCACTCCGGCGCGTCGAAATCCACGCCCTTCAATTGCGCACGACCATCGAGGATGAAGTTGCTGGAGTCCGCCACCGGCAAGGACAGGTGGAAATCGAAATCGCCGCTGCCGCCCAGCCGCAGCTTGGACAAGGTGTCCGCGTGATGGATGCCGATGGGGCTGCGCTGCACGAAGTCCATCATGCTGGCGCCCGTGCCGCTGCCGCTCACATTGAGGTCGAGCACGCTGTGGCCAAGTTCCGGAATGATCGCCACCGCGCGTTCGACCTTGTTGCCCAGCGACTCACCCGCACTGGCTTCGACCAACATGCCGCCGTTGATGAAGTTGGCGACCGCCGTGACGTTCTGCGCATGCGGCCAGTCCCGGCCATAGTTGAGCTCCAACCCGCTGAGCTCGGCACGTCCCTCGAAGCGCCCTTCGTTGTGGTGGAACGGCCAATCCTTCAGGTCGCCGCGCACCAGCACATCGGCATGATCCATCTTGCCGTCGACCAATGCCTGGTCCAGCCACTGCACAGCGGCGGGCGACATCGAATCCACGGGCCAGAACAGCTTGGCAGCGACGATATCGGCATGGGAGATGGTGGCGTACAGATCCATGAATGGACGTCCACCCTCATTGGGCAACGCCACTTCGCCACGCGCTTCGCCGCCGAACCCCGCGCCTTCGAATGCAAATGCCTGCGTGCCGATATGCAACGCGTCGTCATCGCGCCAGAACGCCACATCGCCGCCCAGCTTCGACATCACGAACGGTTCGCGGAAGGTGTGCGGAAAGCGCACTACCGTGGCCTGCGCCGGCAGCGAGACGGCCATCGCCTGCGTATCGCCACGAAACTCGCCGTGGATGCCATCGATACCGGGCAACTTGCCGACCGGGTTGATCGCCACGTTGTCGAAGGAGACGTCGAGCGAGCGCAAACCTTCAGCGTGATTCCAGCCGAACTGCGCCTGCGTGATCTGGCCGCGCGGCTTTCCCGTCCCGACCCACTGCGCCAGGCCCGGCGACAACYGCGGCTTGAGCGCCAGCCAGGGCACCAACGGCGCCAGTTGCAGGTTGCGCGCAACGACATCGACGCTGGCCTGATCGGTGTTCATGCCCTTCAGCGAAGCTACGGCGATACCGCCGTCATCCGCCGCCCAGCGTATGGTGTAACTGTCCTTGCCGATGGCCACTTCGGCCAGGCCATCGAGCCCTTCCGCGCTGGCGGTGGCGCCATCGGGATTGCCGAGTTTCAGATCGCTCAGATGAAAACGCGTGAGGCTGCGCACCACGCGCGCATCGCGCCAATCCAGCCAGCTTTCGAACGAACCGCTGCCGCTGTCGGCCGTATAGCCGGCCATATCGATGCCGGTGGACAAGGCGTGCAGGTCAAGATTGCTGCCGCTGATCCACAGCTTGCCGTCCGAACCGTCGTCGCTGAAATTGCCGGCGCCACGCAGTTGGCCCGGCGACCCTTCACGACGCAACAAGGCGCCGACGCGAATGCGGCTGCCCTGTCGACTCAGGCGCAGCTGGTCGGCCAGCAAGGTGAAATGACGATTGATGCGGTTATCAGTGATATCCAGCCGCGTATCGCTCAGCGACAAACCGATCGACAACTGGTTGAAGCCCGGCTTCTGTCGCTCGCCGCCGCCCGCCAGCCCAAAGCCGTTGACGTGCCAGGTGCCATCGGTATCGCGGCTGAGGTCAAACTGCAGGCCACGCGCATGCAGGTTCACCACATGGCGCGATGGCAGCAACCAACCACCCGGATCAAGCTTGAGCTCCGCTTCGGGAATCTGCAGCGGCGCACCGCCGTCGCCCGACCCGATGGTGACGCCACGCATGACGAACATCGGACCGGACGGCTGCCAGCGACCTTCCATCGACTCGAAGGTCACCGGACGATGCAGTTTGGCKGCCAGCTGCGTCTCCACCCATGCAGGGTGCTTGGCCAGCAGCGGCAACAGCAGCTGGCCCAGTCCCATCAGCACGGCCAGCGAAATCACGGCCACGCCGACTACCCAGGCGACAGCCCGGGCGCAGAAATGAGTACGTTTCAACCAGGGTGCGCTCACGACTGGCTCGCGACGCGAAGCGCGGGGCGGCGCGTCTTACAGAAGAACCACATCGAACTGTTCCTGCGAATAATGCTCCTCGGCCTGAAAGCGTATGCTTTTGGAGATGAACTCTTCCAGTTCGGCCACTGCGGCGGACTCTTCTTCCAGGATGCGGCCGACCACGTTCGGGCTGGCCATCACCAGTAGTTTTTCGGTGTTGAACTGGCGCACGGCCCGGGTGATCTCGCGGAAGATCTCGTAGGTCACGGTTTCGGCGGTCTTGAGCGTGCCCCGCCCGCTGCAGGCCGGGCAGGGTTCGCACAGCTGGCGTTCCAGGCTTTCGGTGGTGCGCTTGCGCGTCATTTCCACCAGGCCCAGGGCCGACATGGGGTAGACCGTGGTCTTGGCGTGGTCGCGCAGCAGCCCCTTTTCGAGCATGCGCAGCACCTGGCGCCGGTGCTCCTCGTCGGTCATGTCGATGAAGTCGATGATGATGATGCCACCCAGGTTGCGCAGTCGGAGCTGGCGTGCGGCGGCCTGCGCTGCTTCCAGATTCGTCCGGTAAACGGTTTCCTCCAGATTTCGCGTACCGACGTAACCGCCGGTATTCACGTCGATGGTGGTCATCGCCTCGGTCTGGTCGACGATCAGGTAGCCGCCGGACTTGAGCGGTACTTCTTTTTTCAGGGCGCGCTGGATTTCATCTTCGACGCCATAGAGGTCGAAGATCGGCCGCTCGCCCGAATAGTGCTCGATGCGGTCGTCCAGCTGCGGCATGAACTTGTGCACGAACTTGACGACCTTCTCGAAGGTCTCGCGCGAATCCACCCGCACCTTCTCGATATCGTCGTTGAGCATGTCGCGCAGGCTGCGCAGCGGCAGCGACAGCTCTTCGTAGACGCGCTCGCCGACCTTGGCCTTGACGATGTTCTCCTGCACCACGCGCCAGACCTTGCCCAGGTAGGTGACATCGAAGGCCAGCGATTCGGCGGTCTGCCCTTCCGCATTGGTGCGCACGATATAGCCCAGCGGGTTCTCGCCAATCAGCGAGGTGAGCACTTCCTTGAGGCGCTGGCGCTCGGCCTCCTCCTCGACCCGGGCCGAAATGCCCAGCGTGCGCGCATACGGCAGCAGCACCAGGTAGCGCGAAGGAATCGACAAGTGGGTGGACAGCCGGGCGCCCTTGGTGCCGATCGGGTCCTTGACCACCTGCACCACGATCTCCTGGCCTTCGTGCACCAGTTCGCTGATCGATGGCGTATGGCCATTGCCGCTGGCCACCACCTCCACCCCTTCGGCGGCAGCGGGCACCGGCGGACGCACGATGTCCGAAGCATGCAGAAACGCCGCGCGCTCCAGCCCGATATCGACAAACACCGCCTGCATGCCGGGCATYACCCGCTGCACGCGCCCCTTGTACACATTGCCCACATAGCCGCGGCGGGAGGCCCGCTCGACGTGCACCTCCTGCAACATGCCGTTTTCAACCACGCCGACGCGTGTCTCGCGAGGGGTCACGTTGATCAGGATTTCTTCGCTCACCGGTGACTCCAATGCATGGACGATCTTTATAGCGGCTGCATGCGCACACTGTCGATGCGTGAAAGAGGCTAGGCCGCGCGAGCTCCGCCACGTCGCCAACCAGCGCGCAAATCGCGGGATTTCATGTACCGGCGAGTGTTCCATTAGCTGCGCAGGAATCGGCGGGCTATGCTTGTCCGGATGCCCGATCCCATCCTTCCTGATCTGCTGCGACCCGGCCTGGACCTGGTGTTCTGCGGCACCGCTGCCGGGCGACGCTCGGCCGAGCAGGCGGCCTACTACGCTCATCCGGGCAACCTGTTCTGGCGCGCGCTGCACGCCGTGGCGCTGACGCCGCGGCTTTTTGCGCCGGCCGAGTATCCGCAGCTCCCTGCACTCGGCATCGGGTTGACCGATCTGGCCAAGCATCACGTGGGCAATGACGATGAGCTGCCGCGGGACGCTTTTGATGCAGCAGCACTGCGCGAGCGCATCGAACGCCATGCGCCCCGCGTGCTGGCCTTCACCAGCAAGGCCGCCGCACGTGCCGCGCTCGGGCGCGCGGCTGACTATGGCCTGCAGGAAGAACGCTACGGGCCGACGCAGCTGTTTGTGCTGCCCTCCCCGTCTGGCCAGGCGAGAGGCCATTGGGATCTTGCCCCCTGGCACGCGCTCGCTGCGCTGGTAAGGGCGCGCTAGGCCTGCGTGTAGCTCTCCAGCGCCGACGCCAGATGATCGAACAGGCGCCGCACACGCAGGCTGGGACGCAGGTCCTCGTGCATCACCACCCAAGTCTCCAGCGCCAGCGACACGTCGGCCGGGAATAGCCGGATCAACTGTGCATCCCGCTTCGCCAGGTTCACCTGCATGATGCCGATGCCGAAGCCCGCGCGAATCGCGGCCAGGGCGGCCAGATCGCTGTCCGTGCGCAGGGCGAAGTGTTCCCGCGTATAGGGCATGCCCTCGGGACGCAGACGCCGGATATAGGGCGTTTCGGTGTCGAAGCCGATCAATGCATGCCCTGTCAGATCCGCCAGCGCCTGCGGAAAGCCGTGCGATTCCAGGTAGCGCTTGTGCGCGAACATGCCAAGCTCCACGCGCCCCACGTGCCGAGCGATCAGCGCATCCTGGGTGGGCTGGTGCATGCGGATGGCGATGTCGGCATCGCGTCGCAGCAGGTCGGCGGCCTGGTTGGACGGCGCCAGCTCGATCACGATGCCCGGATGGCGTTCGCGGAAGTCGGCCAGCATCGACGGCAGCACCTCGGTGGCGATCACCTCGCTCGCCGTCAGCCGCACCGTGCCGCTGACCTCGCCACGACCAGCTGAGGCCGTACGCTGCAGCGCAGCCGAGGCCGAGGCCATGGCCTGCGCGTGCGGCAGCAGCTCCCGCGCCAGCTCCGTGGGCACCAGGCCTTGCGGCGAACGGG
>NZ_JBFTRY010000084.1:0-14734 GCF_056399745.1 Dyella sp. 01N36 | reverse complement strand
TCGCCAGGATGCGGCCACGCTGTGGTATCACGACCACACCATGGGCATCGAGCGGCTGAACCTCTATGCCGGTTTGTTCGGCATGTATCTGCTGCGCGACGACCATGAGTTGTCACTAGGCCTGCCCAGCGGCGATTTCGAATGGCCGCTGGTGTTGACCGATCGCCTGCTTACCGAAGACGGCCAGCTGTATTACCCCACCTCCGGCATCAGCGATGCACCGTGGGTGCCGGAAGTGTTCGGCAACGCGATGCTCGTGAATGGCGCGCTGATGCCGCGGCTCGACGTGCAGGCGCGGCGCTATCGCTTCCGCGTATTGAATGCGGCGAACGGGCGCTTCTTCCGCCTGAGCCTGCGCGGCCAGCGTCCTTTCCTGCAGATTGGCAGTGACCAGGGCTTGCTTGCAGCGCCCGTGCAGCAGACCAGCCTGTTCCTTGCGCCGGGCGAGCGCGCCGATCTCGTCGTGGACTTTGCCTCGATGGATGGCACGGCAATCGAGCTGATGAACGATGCGCTGCCGCTGATGCAGTTCAAAGTGGCCGCGGGCAAAGTGAGCGACAGCAGTCGCGTACCGTCGACGCTGCGTGACGTGCCCCGCATGGCCGAAACGAGCGCGACGCAGACCCGTGTGCTGACCATCGACGAATACGCCGATTGCGTGTCCACGCCGATGTTGATGCTGCTGGACGGCAAGCATTGGCATGAGCCGGTGAGCGAGAAGCCGCGTTTGGGCAGCACCGAAATCTGGAGCCTGGTGAACCTCACCGAAGACACGCACCCGATCCATCTGCACCTGGTGCGATTTCAGATCTTGGATCGTCGCCCATTCGACGTGGATGAGTACCTGGAATCCAAGACGATACGTTACACGGGGCCGGCTCAGCCGCCACCGGCGCATGAAGCCGGTTGGAAAGATACGGCGCAGGTGTATCCCGGCATGGTGACGCGCTACATCATCACGTTCGAGGGTTATGCCGGACGCTATGTCTGGCATTGCCATCTGCTGGAGCATGCATCGAACGAGATGATGCGGCCGTTTGAGGTGGTGGCCTGAGGGTCGGGGAGTCGCGCACAGGGTGCGCTCCCACATTATTCCGGTGACGCGTCGCGGAGCGCTGCGGGCGAGGCGGGCAGGGTGTCCGGCGCCACCGCGCCACCGGAAATGATGAAGGCCATCGCCTGGTCCATGGTCCAGTCGGTGGGCGTGAGCTCTTCCACCGCCACCACTTCCAGATAGCCACCCGTGGGATTGGGCGTGGTCGGAATATAGACGGCTGCCATTTCGCGGCCGGTGCCTTCTTCGATCATCACGCGCGTGACGAAGCCCACTACCTTCATGCCCTTGCGCGGAAAATCGATCAACACCACGCGCTGCACGCCCGAAGGCTTTTGTTGAAGTACGGCCATCAACTTCTTGGTGCCACCGTAGATGGTCTGCACCAGCGGAATGCGCGCAAGCAATGCGTCAAAGCCATCGATCAGGCGCTGGCCGATCACGCGGTTGGCGAGGGCGCCCAGGATGTACAGCACGCCCAGCGTCAGCAGCAGCGCGATGACGAAGGTGATCCACGCGTTGTTGAGCGCCATGCCGGCAAGCGGCGACGTGGACGACAGCGTGGCCAGCAGCGCGGATGCCAGCGGCGTGCCGATACCGGCGAGCATGCTCAACACAAACTTGAACACCACCCAGGTCACCCACAGCGGAATGAAGGTGAGCAGGCCGGTGAACAGGTAACGCTTGATGCGCAGACGTTTCATGGAGGGATGCCGGGGAAGGGACGCGGCGATTGTCCCACGGGACTGGCTTCGCGTCGTCCCGAGTCGTCAGCCGCGGTGTCCCGCTGGCGACATCGCTAGGCAGTCGTGGCCGGCTGCTCGTTGGTCGACTCGCTGCGCGCCTTGGGCTTGAGTCGCACATACAGCTGCTTGCGTACGCGCGCCACCACCTCGCCGCTGCGTGTGGTGATGTCCACGTCGAACCAGCGCAGCACCTTGTCGCCACCGGCGGCAGCTACGCGCAGTTCGTCGACCACCGAAGGCTCCAGCTTGAAGTGGGCGTAGACATCCTCGCGACCCGGCGCGACGAAGTCGATGGCGCCGGCCTTGTCCCACACAAAGTAGTCGTTGCCCAGCTGATGCATGGCCAGCAACATCCAGAACGGGTCCGTCATGGCAAACAGATTGCCGCCGAACTGGGTACGCACGTAGTTGCGGTTCCATGGGCGCAGCCGCAGCACCACCCGCAGCTCGGACCAGTCCTCGGACACGTGCTGGACGCGAATGCTGTTGAACAGAAAGGGCGGCCACAAGTTCATCAGGCGGCGGAAGGTCGAAGCGCGCATAGGCAATAGGCTGGACGGTGAAAACCGGCCGAGTATAGCCCAAACATACGTAAGCGTATGGTTTGGTTGGCGGTAGGCCTTCGGCTTAGTTGAGCCCTCGCCCCGAATGGCCAAGCGCGAGCGCTGCCGCCAAGAAGTTTCGTGCTTATACTCGCCGCACGGCGGGGCTGCATGGGGCGCCACGCCACAGGGGAGAATGCATGGAAAAGCGAATCCAGCGCGCCGTTTTCGGCGTGCTTTGTCTGTTGTCGACTCCGTTGTTTGCCGCGGAGGTGACGTTCAATGATCTCGCGCGCCATCTGCAGTATGGCGAAGTGAAGATTTCGCCTGACGGTCGACACATTGCCGCCACGACGGTGGTGAAGAACAAGCCCATGCTGGCGCTGCTTGACCTGGGCACCAACAAGGGCGCGATGGTGACGCCACGCGAGGGCAACCAGGTCGTCGATTTCTGGTGGGCCAACGACAATCGTGTGATCTATACCGAAGGCACCAAAGTTTCCGGTTGGGATCGCCCCTTCGGCACCGGCGAAATCTTTGCCGTTGATGCCGACGGCAGCAATCCCAAGCTTCTCTTCGGCTACCGGGCCGGTGGCCAGGCGAGCGCCAGTCATATCCAGCATCAGGAGGCGGAGCGCGCAGATGGTGAGGTGATCGCGATATTGCGCAACGATCCTCGCCACATCCTGATTTCGGTCTCACCGTGGGATACCGGCGCCGAGGGTGCTTTCAACGACATCTATCTGCTGGACGTCAATGACGGTTCCAAGCGCACGCTGGGTAAGGCGCCCTTCCGCAACGCCAATTTCCTCGTCGACAATCATGGCGCCGTGCGCTTTGCCGAGGGCTACGACAGCCACGCGTATCCGGTGGTTTATTACCGCCAGAGCGATGACAAGCCGTGGACGCTTCTGTACCAGGGCACGACGGAGAAATCCGTGCCGTGGGCAATGGATTTCAGCCGGGACGACAGCAAGGTGTATAGCTCGTGCGGGGCGCCGGGCAAGGTAGCTGCTCTTTGCGAATGGGATGTCGCCACCCAGAAGATGAGCGAGCCGCTGTGGAGCAGCGACACCGTCGAGATCAAAAGCCTGGTGTACAGCCTCGATGACCTGGACGTGGTAGGTGTGTATTCCGATCCGGGCGCGCCCACCGCGGAGGCTTTCGTTGCGGGCTCCGATGCGATGAAGGTCATCGGCACACTCTCGCGCGCCATGCCGGGCGAGAGCGTCAGCATCGTGTCGAGCTCGCGCGACGGCAGCAAGTCGATTGTGGTGGCCCATTCATCGATGGACCCCGGCACGTTCTACCTGTGGGACAACGCCACCGGCAAGGCCTCCGCGCTATTGCAGCGGGCGAACTGGATCCATCCCAACCAGATGGCCGCCATGCAACCGATTGAATTGAAGGCACGCGACGGGCTCACCATCCACGGCTATCTCAGCACGCCGCCGGGTAAGGAGGAGGCCAAGCATCTTCCGTTGGTGGTGTATGTCCACGGTGGTCCCTTTGGCGTTCGCGATTACTGGCGCTACGACCCGACGGTGCAGGCCTTGGCCACCCACGGCTATGCGGTGCTGCAGGTGAACTTTCGGGGCTCGAGTGGTTACGGAAACGCCTTCATGCGTGCCGGCTATCACGAGTGGGGCGGCAAAATGCAGGACGACGTGACCGATGCCACCCAATGGGCGATCAAGCAGGGCATTGCCACGCCCGGGCGCATCTGCATTTTTGGCGGTAGCTATGGTGGCTACGCGGCGCTCGAAGGCGCCATGAAGGAGCCGGACCTCTATCGCTGCGCGATCGGCTATGTGGGCGTGTACGACCTGGGCCTGTCGCTTACGCGGGGAGGTGGGACGGGCAACACCATGGCTTCGAATTTCTGGAAGGCGCGCATGGGCAACGACGAGCAGGAACTGGCGTCCCGTTCGCCGGTGAACCAGGTGGATCGGCTCAAGGCCAACGTCATGCTGATTGCAGGTGGCCAGGACACGAACGTCCCGCCTGTCCACGCCGAGCGCATGCGCGCAGCGCTCGACAAGCGCGGCGTCGGGTATGAATGGCTGTACAAGTCCGACGAAGGCCACGGCTTCTACGACGAGAAGAACACCGCCGAGTTGTACGAACGCGTCACGCAGTTCCTCGACCGCTATATCGGCAGCAATGCAGGCGGTAGCGCGACGGCGGCGGGTTCGCCCTGATGAAACGCGAAGCCCGTTCCCGCCAGGGAATGGGCTTCGGATGGCAAGTAACGCGGCGGGCGAGGAATGTCGCCCGCCGCGCAGCCGACTCAGAACAACAGCGACGCCATGCGACGGCGATAGCGGCCGACCAGTTCGGCGTCGTCGAGCGTGGTGAAGGCAGCCAGCAGTCGCTTCTTGGCCTGGCCGTCGTTCCAGTCGCGCGCCTTTTCCAGCGTGACCAGGAATTGATCCAGCCCCGCCGGGGCATCGCCTTCCAACAGCAGGCGCACGCCTAGCAAGTCGCGCGCGGCCCAGTCGCCGGCGTCGGCCTGTACGCGCTGCTGCAGCTCCGCCAGCGACGGTGCACCCTTGAGTGCGCGGGCCAGGTCGAGTTGGCTGCGCAGGCGGACCGCGCGGGCGTCGGTGGCCAGGTTGGCGGGCAGAGAGCCAAGCTCCGCTTCGGCGGCGTCGGCATTGCCTGCACGCATCAACGCCAGGGCGAGATCGAGCTTCAGCTCGGCGCGTTCCGGCTCGGCCGCAATGGCCTGCTGGATGCGGTTGATGGTTTCTTCCGGCGACTCCGGTGCCGCCTCGAGCTCATCGTTCGCGGCGCCATCAAGCGGCTGCACATGGCGCAGCAGGAACTCGCGCAGCTGGCCCTCGGGCAGGGCGCCCTGGAAGCCATCGAGGATCTGGCCATCTTTCACCAGCATCACCGTGGGAATGCTGCGGATGCCGAACATGCCGGCCAGCTGCTGCGACTTGTCCACATCGACCTTGGCCAGTCGGAAGGCGCCATTGAATTCGCCGGCCAGCTTCTCGAGCATCGGGCCCAGCGTCTTGCACGGGCCGCACCAGGTCGCCCAGAAATCGACCAGGATCGGCGTGGTCAGCGAGGCCTGCAGCACCTCGGCTTCGAAGTTGTCCTCGCGCACGTCAAACACATGCGTATCGGCGGTCGTGGCACTCACTGGGGACTCCCGTTGACGAATGCCCTTCACATCAGGGCGTCAGCCAGCATATCAAGGTCGCAGGGGCTTACGCCGCCCAAGCTTGAACGGCTTGTCCGGCCCCAGCGGCACTAGACACGGATATTTGCGAAAATCCCCCCATGACCATGCCATCGCAAGGCATCAAACCCGCCATCGCGCCGCCCACCCTGTGGATATGCGAGCACTGCGACACGGTCTACCGTCGTCGCAAGCTGGCCCGTGGCGAAGTGGCGCGCTGCCTGCGCTGCGACGCCATCCTCGCTCGCCATCACAGCATCGGAGTGCGCGGCATGCTGGCCCTGGTGATCACCGCGATGATCGCCTTCGTGCAGGCCAACATCTGGCCGATCGTGACGCTGGGCCTCAATGGCCAGCTGATCAGCGCGACGCTGTGGGGCTGCATCATGATGATGTGGCGTGAGCACGCCGAGGTGGTGGCGGTGATTGCCGCCCTGACCTTGTTCTTCTTCCCCATCATCAAGATGGGCTTTCTGTTCTGGATCCTGGCCTATGCGCGTCTGCGGCGACGCGCGCCGGGATTCCGCTGGATCCTGGTGATGCTTTATCGCCTGGGTCCCTGGACCATGAGCGAAGTCTTCGTGCTCGGTGCGCTGGTGGCCATCGTCAAAGCGCACATGTATTTCGAAGTGCAGCCCAATGCAGGCATCTTTGCCTATGGCGTACTCATGCTGATCATCACGGCGTTCTCCAGCATCGACGTGCGCCGTTTCTGGGATCTGACGGAGGAGACGCCGGCATGAGCGAGCTTCTCCGCGCCAGCGACCTGGGCCTGATCGGCTGCCATGTGTGCCGCCTGGTCTGCCGCGATGTGAAGACGCCCGATGCGGTCTGTCCACGTTGCGGATGCGCGCTGCACAAGCGCAAGTCGGCCAGTTACACGCGGACCTGGGCCTTGCTGATCGCCGCATTCGTGTTTTACTTGCCCGCCAACGTCCTGCCCATCATGCGCACGGTGAGCCTGGGCGACGTGGACGACAACACCATCCTCAGCGGCATCATCGAGCTGTGGAGGAAGGGGTCGCCCGATCTGGCGGTCATCGTCTTCACGGCCAGTATCGTGGTGCCGGTGTTGAAATTCTTCGCGCTGAGCCTGCTGCTGATCAGCTCGCAACGCGGCAGCCAGTGGGCGCAACGGCAGCGCTCCCGGCTTTACCGGTTGGTGGAATTCATCGGTTACTGGTCGATGCTGGACGTGTTCGTGGTGGCGCTGTTGACGGCCTTGGTGCAGTTTGGCTTCTTCAGCCAGGTGGAACCCCTGCCTGGTGTGGTGTTTTTCGGGCTTACCGTGGTGATTACCATGCTCGCCTCGATGACGTTCGATCCACGATTGATCTGGGATGGCAGGGAATCTGATGACTGACGATAAAAACATCGCCGACGATCTGCCCGAACCGGTCGTGCAAAAGCCGCGCGTCAATGCATCGCTGGTCTGGCTGGTGCCGGTGATCGCGGCCCTGGTCGGTCTTTCGCTGGTGATCCACGCCTGGTACGACGCAGGCCCCACCATCAACATCAGTTTTCAGAGCGCCGAAGGCCTGGATCCGGGCAAGACGCCGGTGAAGTACAAGAGCGTGATCATCGGCAAGGTGAACACGGTGCGCCTCAGCGACGACCGCACCCACGTGGTGGCCAAGGTCGCGCTGGAAAAGAGCGCCAAGGGTTTCGCCACGGCGGACTCTCGCTTCTGGGTGGTGCGCCCGCGCATCGGGCTCGGTGGCGTATCCGGCATCGATACGCTGCTCTCCGGCGCATTCATCGGTGCCGACGCGGGGCAGTCGCAGGAACCCAAGGAAGACTTCGTGGGCCTGGAGACGCCGCCCACGGTCACGCATGGCGCGCCGGGCAGGACCTTCGACCTGCACACCGATGACCTGGGCTCGCTGGATATCGGCTCGCCCGTCTACTACCGCCGCATCCAGGTGGGGCGCGTGTCGTCCTACCATCTCAACAAGGACGGCAAGGGCGTGACGCTGCAGATCTTCATCGATGCGCCCAACGATCAGTTCGTCACCACGTCCTCGCGCTTCTGGAATGCCAGCGGCGTCGACGTATCGCTGGGCGCCGATGGCCTGAAGGTCAACACGCAGTCGCTGGCCACGGTGCTGGCGGGTGGCCTCGCGTTCCAGGATCCGCCGGGGCCGCATGACGCGACGCCGGCGCAGGAAAACGACGCCTTCACCCTGTTCAACGATCAGGCCACCGCGATGGCGCCGCCCGATGGCGAGCCTCGCTATATCCGCATGCGCTTCAACCAGTCGCTGCGCGGGCTGGCGGTGGGTGCACCGGTGGAATTCCTGGGCGTGCCGTTTGGCCGCGTGGTGTCCATCAACCTGGACTACGACGAAAAAACGCAGACCTTCCCGACCATCGTGGGCGCCGTGGTGTATCCGGCGCGCCTGGGCAAGGCGCACGACAAACTGGTGGCGATCGCCAAGTCGCAAGGCGACGACGAGCAGATGTCGGCCATGATGGGCAAGCTGGTCGATCGCGGCCTGCGTGCGCAGGCCCGCACCGGGAACCTGCTCACCGGCCAGCTGTATATCGCGATGGACTTCCTGCCCAAGGCGACCAAGGTGGACTTCGATGGCCGCACCAAGCCGCTGGAAATCCCCACCGCGCCGGGTGATTTCGACAAGATCCAGCAGCAGATTGCCGATATCGTCAACAAGATCCAGAAGGTGCCGTTCGACAGCATCGGCAACAACCTCGATCAGTCGCTGGCCGAACTGCACAAGACCTTGCAGCAGGTCAACGGCAGCGTCTTGCCGGAATTGAAGAACACGCTGCAGGGCGCGCAGAAGACTCTGGGCAATGCGGACAACGCGCTGGCGCCTGATTCGCAGCTGCAGCAGAGCCTGGGCGGCACACTGCAGGAGCTGCAACGCGCGGCGCGTTCGCTGCGCGTCATGACCGACTATCTGGGCGCGCATCCGGATGCGCTGCTGCGCGGCCGCCGTGCCGACGACAAGCTGGCACCGATGCCGCCATCGACGGCGCCGGTGGAACCGACACAAGGGAGCAAGCCATGAAGCGCTGGGGAACATTGAACCTGGCCGTCGCCACGCTGGCCCTGGTGCTGGGTGCCTGCGGTTCGGCGCCGCCGCTGCGCTACTACACCCTGGTGCCGCCGGCGGGCGGCGATGCCACGGTGGCGCCCACGGCCCAGCCGTTCCAGTTCGAATTGCTGCCGGTCACGGTGCCAGCCCAAGTGGATCAGCCGCAGATGGTGGTACGCGAAGGCGGGCAGGGCGTGGCGGTGCTGCAAGGCCAGCGCTGGATCGCGCCGCTGGGCGATGAAGTGCGCGGTGCGCTTGCCGCCGACCTGGCACGCGATTTCCGCGCGCAGGACGTGACCGGCCTGCCGAACCAGGGCAAGGCCACGGTGCGCATCAAGCTCGATATCCGCCGCTTCGACTCCGTGCCGGGCAGCTATGCCTATATCGACGCCGCCTGGAGCGTGCGCCCGCCGAAGGGCGGCGACCCGCTGGCCTGCACCAGCCGCTTCAGCGAAACCGTGGGCGCGGGCTACGACTCTCTCGTGCAGGGACATCAGCAGGCGATCAACCGCCTGGCCGGGCAGATTGGTGTGGTGGCCGGTGCCATGGCCGCTGGACAGAGCGCGAGCTGCCCCGCGGGTTGATGCTGCAGAACACCCTGTGGGAGCGCACCCTGTGCGCGACAAGCCTACGGAGCGCAAGCCCCAGCCGCCTGTCGCGCACAGGGTGCGCTCCCACAGAAATACGAAGGCGCACGCCCGTTTTGCCACCGTTTGGCGCTGAACAGACCCCAATTCTGCTAGTCTGCCGCGTTCCCAGCTGACCATCGGAAAGGCCGGTGGCAGCCCGCAAAACACACGGCGCCGGACACATGCAGGACATTCAGGATCAAGGTTCCCAGGACCAGGGCAACGAGCAGGGTTACCAGCCGCAGGCGCTGGAAACCGCTGCTCAAGCGTATTGGCGCGAGCAGCGCGCCTATGAGGTGAAGGAAGATCCTTCACGCCCCAAGTTCTATTGCCTTTCCATGCTCCCGTATCCGTCGGGCGMGCTGCAYATGGGSCATGTGCGCAACTACACCATCGGCGATGTGATCAGCCGCTACCAGCGCATGCAGGGCAAGAACGTGCTGCAGCCGATGGGCTGGGACGCCTTCGGCCTGCCTGCCGAAAACGCCGCGATCAAGAACAAGACCGCGCCGGCCAAGTGGACCTACCAGAACATCGAGCATATGCGCGGCCAGTTGCAGCGTATGGGCTTTGCCTACGACTGGACCCGCGAATTCGCCACCTGCCGTCCCGACTACTACCGCTGGGAACAGTTGATGTTCACGCGGTTGATGAAAAAGGGCATGGCCTACCGCAAGAACGCCGTGGTGAACTGGGATCCGGTCGACCAGACCGTGCTGGCCAACGAGCAGGTGGTCGACGGCCGCGGCTGGCGCTCCGGCGCGCTGGTGGAAAAGCGCGAGATCCCGCAGTGGTTCCTGAAGATCACCGACTACGCGCAGGAATTGCTCGACGGCCTGGACACGCTGCCCGGCTGGCCGGACGCCGTGAAGACCATGCAGCGCAACTGGATCGGTCGTTCCGAAGGCCTGGAAATCCATTTTGACGTGGAAGGCGAGCGCGAACCGCTCACCGTCTTCACCACGCGCCCCGATACGCTGATGGGCGTCACCTTCGTGTCGATCGCGGGTGAGCATCCGCTGGCGCTCAAGGCCGCGCAAGGCAACGAAAAGCTCGCCGCATTCCTTGAAGAACTCAAGCACGGCGGCGTGTCCGAAGCCGAGCTGGAGACGCAGGAAAAGCGCGGCATGGATACCGGCATCGAAGCCATCCATCCGCTCACCGGCGAGAAAATTCCGGTGTTCGTGGCCAACTTCGTGCTGATGGGTTATGGCACCGGCGCCGTGATGGCCGTGCCGGGCCACGACCAGCGCGACTGGGAATTTGCCCAGCGCTACAGCCTGCCGATCAAGATGGTGGTGGTCGATCGCGCGGTGCTCGACGCCGTGGCGGAAATCAATCACGACATGCGCAAGGGCGTCGGCGCCGATCCCATGCGCGCCGCGCTGGGCAATGGCGGCAGCATCGATGCCTACGAAACGTCGGCCGCGGTGCAGCTGATCGAATCGTTCGAGCAGAGCATCCAGGAAGACGGCGCGTTTACCGAGCGCGGCTTCCTGGTCAATTCCGGCGAATTCGATGGGCTCGATTACGGCCAGGCGTTCGACGCCATGGCTGCGCGCTTCGAGCGTGAAAACAAGGGCATCCGCCGCGTGAACTGGCGCCTGCGCGACTGGGGCGTGAGCCGCCAGCGTTACTGGGGTTGCCCGATCCCCGTGATCTACTGTCCGAGCTGCGACGCCGTGCCGGTGCCGGAAGACCAGCTGCCGGTGGTGCTGCCTGAAGACGTGGCGTTCTCCGGCGTGCGTTCGCCGATCAAGGCCGATCCGGAGTGGCGCAAGACGACTTGTCCGCAGTGCGGCGGCCCGGCCGAGCGCGAAACCGATACCTTCGACACCTTCATGGAGTCGAGCTGGTACTACGCGCGTTACACCAGCCCGGGCGCCAGCGATCAGGTCGACGAGCGCGCCAACTACTGGCTGCCGGTGGACCAGTACATCGGCGGCATCGAGCACGCCATCCTGCATCTGCTGTACTTCCGCTTCTATCACAAGCTCATGCGCGACGCGGGCCTGGTGAAGGCGGATGAGCCGGCCACCAACCTGCTGTGCCAGGGCATGGTGATTGCCGAGACGTTCTATCGCGACAACGCCGACGGTTCGAAGGACTGGATCAACCCTGCCGACGTCGAGATCGAGCGCGACGACAAGGCGCGCGTGATCGGTGCACGTTCGAAGCACGACGGCCAGCCGGTGAAGATCGGCGGCACCGAGAAGATGTCCAAGTCCAAGAACAACGGCATCGACCCGCAGGCAATGGTGGACAAGTACGGCGCCGACACCGTGCGCCTGTTCTCCATGTTCGCCGCGCCGCCGGAGCAGTCGCTGGAGTGGAGCGAGGCGGGCGTGGAAGGCATGGCCCGCTTCCTGCGCCGCTTCTGGCGCGAAGTGACCACGCATGCGTCCAACCCGGATCATCCGGTGGTCGATCCGTCCGCCTTGGACGCCGGCCAGAAGACGCTGCGCCGCCAGGTGCACGAAACCATCCAGAAGGTGAGCGACGATTTCGGTCGCCGCCACTCCTTCAACACGGCGATTGCCGCGCTGATGGAACTGCTTAACGCATTGAACAAGTTCAACGACCAGAGCGACCAGGGGCGCGCCGTGCGCCATGAGGCGCTGGAGGCGATGGTGCTGCTGCTCAACCCGGTGGTGCCGCATGTGAGCCACGCGCTGTGGCAGGTGCTTGGCCATCCGGCGTCGGTGCTGGAAGATCAGGCCTGGCCGCAGGTGGACAGCGCCGCGCTGGTGCGCGACTCGCTCACGCTCGCGGTTCAGGTCAACGGCAAGTTGCGCGGTACCATCGAGGTGGCCGCCAACGCGTCGAAGGAAGAAGCCGAGGTGCTGGCCCGCGCCCACCCGCAGGTCGCCGCCTTCCTGGAAGGCCAGGCCGTGCGCAAGGTGATCGTGGTGCCGGGCAAGATCGTCAACATCGTCGCAGGATGAAATCCATGAGCCGTGTGTTCCAAGCTTCGCTGCTGTTGATGTCCATCGCCCTGCTGGCGGCCTGCGGCTTCCATCTGCGCCAAAGCGTGGCCTTGCCCCCGGGCATGCAGCGCGTCCACGTGACCGCCGCCAACGTCAATCTCCAGCGTGGGCTCGAGCGAGCGCTGTCGAGCTCGGGCATCACGGTGGAGGAACATGGCGGCACTGGCATTGCGGAACTCAATGCATCGCTGGCCCAGTTCAGCACCGATACGCTGACCGTCAGCGGCCAGGCACGCGTGACCGAATACACCGTGCGCTATCACGTCGAGTTCGACGTGAAAGACGGCGTCGGCCAGCCGATGTTGCCGCATCAGCGCATCGATATGCAGCGCGAATTCAGTTACGACGCGACCAATACGGTCGGCACCACGGCGCAGGTGGACGCGATCCAGGGCAGCCTCAACGACGACATGGTCGATGCCATCCTGTTCCGACTGCAGGCTGCTGGCCGCCATCCGGGCCAGACCGCGGCCGCCGCGGCGGCGCAGGAAGCGCAGCCGGCTCCGGCCAGCAGTACCCACTAAGACACCAGGCCGTCATGCCGCTCAACGCCTTGCAATGGCAGAAATCGCTGGCCGCCGATCAGCTGAGGCCGGTTTACCTGCTGGCTGGCGAAGAACTGCTGGTGCTGGAAGCCGCCGATGCGCTGCGTGCCCAGGCGCGCAAGCTCGGTTACGCCGAGCGCGAAGTGCTGGAAGTGGGCAACCATTTCGATTGGGATGACCTCGCGCGTGCGGCCGCCGGCATGTCGCTGTTTGCCACGCGCCGCCTGCTTGACCTGCGTCTTCCCACCGGTCGCCCCGGCACCGAGGGCGCCAAGGCCATCAACGAGTTCTGTGCCAATCCGCCGCCCGACGTGACCTTGCTGATCACGGCGATGGACTGGAGCAACAAGCACGAAGGCGCCTGGACCAAGAACCTCGACGCCGCCGGCGCGCTGGTGGTGTTCAACGCGCCGCGCCCGAACGAATGGGCTGCGTGGATCGGCGCACGATTGTCGTCTCGCGGCCTGTCCGCCACACCGGATGCGGCGGCCTTGCTGGCCGAACGCGTCGAGGGCAACTTGCTCGCCGCGGCACAGGAAATCGACAAGCTCGTCGTGCTGCACGGTCAGGGCAAGATCGATGCGCAGGAGATGGCCGATCTCGTTGCCGACAGTGCACGTTACGACGCTTTCAAACTGACCGATGCGGCGTTTGCGGGCGAGGGCGGTCGTGCGCTGCATATACTCGCCGGCTTGCATGCCGAGGGCGAGGAGCTCATCGGCCTGATGGGCTGGCTGGTGAATCAATTGCAGCTCGCACTGCGCCTGGCCAATGCACGTGACTTTGCCGCGCAGGCACGTGCGGAACGCCTGTGGCCGGCCCGTGAACAATTATTCCGCAAGGCACTGCGCCGCGCGCCGCGCGAACACTGGCTGCAGTGCCTGGCACGCGCGGCACGCATCGATCGCATGGCCAAAGGCCGCGAACAAGGCGATGCCTGGCTGGAAGCCGAGCGCCTGATCGCCGCCATCGCCGAACCGCGGGCCGCCGGCGCACTGGCATGAAGCCGCTGGCGCTATTCGGTGGCACCTTCGATCCGGTGCACCTGGGACATCTCAGCGTCGCCTGGGAAGCGTCCGAGCTGCTCGATGCTGAAGTCCGCCTGATGCCGGCGCATGTGCCGCCTCATCGCCATGCGCCCACCGCCTCGCCGGCGCAGCGCGTGGCGATGTTGAACGCTGCGCTGCAAGGCCAGGATCGCCTTAGCCTGGATACGCGCGAATTGCGGCGTGATGGACCTTCGTACACGATCGATACCTTGCGCGAATTGCGCAAGGAGCAAGGCGAACGCCCCCTGGTCTTGCTGCTGGGCGCCGACGCGTTCGCCAACCTGCCGAGCTGGCACAGCTGGCGCGAACTGTTCGATTACGCGCATATCGGCGTGCTCAATCGACCGGGCATCGATGCGGCCTGGTCGGTGGAGTTGGCCGTGGAAATCCTGCCGCGTCGCGTGAGCGATCCAAAGGTGTTGCAGGAATTGCCGGGCGGCAAAGTGATCGAACTGGCGGTGACGCCGCTGGAGATTTCCGCCACGCGTATCCGTGATCTGTTGGCCGAAGGCCGCGATCCGCGTTACCTGTTGCCCTGCGGGCTGTTTGAAGACCCGTCGGTGCTCGCGCCGTATCGCACATAGCGGATTTGCGCCGCTGCGGTGGCGTGACCAATCCCTTTGTAGGAGCGCACTCGTGCGCGACCAGCCGACGGAGCGGAACACCCAAACGCTGCGGTCGCGCACGAGTGCGCACCTACAACGCCGCGCACGGTCTCGGATTAAGTGTTACGGCCCCGCTCTGTGTAGGAGCGCACCCTGTGCGCGAACACCYGACGGAGCGGTACATCCCAGCGCCGCGGTCGCGCACAAGTGCGCTCCTACAAGGGGGACGCAGGTCCGTGGATGGCGGATCAATCTTGCCGGTCGGCTCGTCTGTGGGAGCGCACCCTGTGCGCGACAGCCACGCTGCGGTGTACCGCTCCGTAGG
>NZ_JBFTRY010000083.1:0-15049 GCF_056399745.1 Dyella sp. 01N36 | reverse complement strand
TCATAGGACAGGTCCATGCGCCCGTACAGCGCCGGCTCGCGATCCCACCAGCTGCGCTCGATCAGCGTTGCGGCGCGATCGCCCAGACCCAGATCGGCATAGCGCCCCGTTCGCACCACGCGATCGACGGCCTCAAGGCATAGCGCATGCAACTCGTTGGTGGCGGCCTCGATCTCGTCGACTTCGTCCGCATCGAAGACATAACGCACATCCTCGCGCCAGTAGGGCTGGCCATCGATGGTATGGAAGCTGAAACCCAGCGACTCCAGTCGCTGCTGCCAATCGCTGCGCGGCACGCTGGTTTCGCGTTGCATCGATCAGCTCGCCCGCGCCGAAACGCGCCCGGACGAGCCGAAGCCGCCGCGCGTGCCAAGCTCCACACTGGAAGGCGCGCTGAAGGATGCGACGCTGCCCGGCGAACTGCGCATCCGTCCCGGCCCCGGATCCTGCGCGCCACCGGCACCACCGCTGCGGTACCACGGGCCGTAGTAGTGCAGGCCGCCCGAGCCGCTCACCGACGTATCCATCTCGCACTGCCCGGTGGAATAGTCGTGCACGCAGTCTTCGTAGCTGCCATAGCGATTGCGCTGCACATCCTGGCCATGCCCCAGCACGGACAAACCCACCAGGGTGGCACTGCCAAGCGCTATCAACGGTACCGCCAGCGAGCGCTTCTGGTTACGCGCAGGCAGGGGACGGAACGTCGCGTCGGGACGTTGCGACGGCTTCACGCCCACACGAAGTCCACGCAAGGGATCGTTCTTGTCGAAGTCGCTCATGGCCCGTCACCAGGTCATCGCTGCAGCGTTAATCAGGCCAACGGCGATGGCAACGACGGCTGCAAAGATGGCGACGGCGCGGTTGTCTTCCTCGATCTGGGTGGCGAGGTTGCGAATGAGCAGATGGATCGCCTGGTGGGCAAGCCACTGCACGATCAACGCCACCAGTCCCCATAGCGCCAGATCGACCAGGTTCACGCTGTGCGCCATGGCGCTGGCCAGGGGCAGCACGAAACCGGTCAGCGCGCCGCCGAGACTGATCGCCGCGGCCTGGTTGCCGTGGCGAATCAGCACGATCTCGCGCTGCGGCGTGAGCCAGATATGGACGGTGCAGAACACCACGAGAAAAAGCACACCCAAACCAAAATACGCTGCAAACGCGGGCAGCGTCGAAAGATCCGGCAACATAACGTCCCCTGTCCAGCCCATCCCGGGCGTCCGCGGCAGTGTAGCCCGCTGGGCCCTGCCTCAGTCCAGCTGCAACTGCTCCAGTCCGATCGCCTTCAGTTCGTCATAGTGATCCAGGAACAGCCCCACGATGCCGGGGTCCAGTTGCCCGCCCGCGGCATTGCGCAGGTAGTCGATCACTTCCGGCTCCGGCCACGCCGGCTTGTACACGCGCGGAAAACTCAAGGCGTCCCACACATCGACCACACTGAAGATGCGCGCGGCCAGCGGAATCTCTTCACCGCGCAGGCCACGCGGATAGCCGGAACCATCCCAGCGCTCGTGATGCGCATAGGGGATATCGATCGCAGGCCGCAGGAAGGCAGTGCGCATCAGCAGGTCGCGTCCGAGCACGGTATGCGTGCGCATCAGCGTCGTTTCTTCCGGCGTCAGCGGGCCGGGCTTGATCAGCACCGCGTCGGGCAGCGCCAGCTTGCCGATGTCGTGCAGCAAGGCGCCGAAGCGCAAATGACGAAGCGCATCCCCCTCGAGTCCGACGCGACGGGCCAGCGCGACCGTCATGCGCATGACCCGTTCGGAATGATCGCGCGTCTCCTTGTGGCGCACGTCCATCGCCGACACCAGCGCGCGCAGCGACTGCTCATTGCCGCTGAACAGCTGATGGTTGAGGCGATCCATGCGGCGAACGGTGCGGTCGATCAGCCAATACAGGAGCGCCCCCGTCACCAGCACATACAGCGACCCTTTGAGGGTGTGCAGCAAGCTGAGGGTGCGCTCCTCGAGGTTGAGCGAAAGCAGCAGGCGGTCCGAGAAGAGCACCCACAACAAGGCCACCGAGACATAGATGGCAACGATGCGAACTTGGGGTTTGACCGTCACTGACACTCCTGCACGAGCCGCTACCGTATCGTCGGCGCGCGCTCCACGGGCCCGAGCATACCGTCCGGCAGTTTGCCAAGTTGCCGCACGGCGCACACTACTCAGGCATCCTCAGGCTCGATCAGCACGTCGACGAACTGGCCGGCGACGAGCCCGACCACGGCCGCATAGGATTCCTCCAGCTGCAGCCAGAAGGTGCCGGAGCGCTCGACCACGGCGCCGCGGAAATCGCGTCCATTGACGCTGCCGCGCACGCGATGCCCGTGGCCGCATTTCCATAGCGGCCTGGCGGGTGTCGACCATTGGCTGACCGGATCAAACGGCAGCGGCACCAGCCACGGCCGCTGGTGATCATTCTGTACGGTGGCGCGAAACGCTACGGCGCGATGCCTGTTCATCCCCGTCCCCCTGACGTGCCCCTGCCAAGAAGATAGCGGACGCGGGCCGTCCAGTGTGAGGATGAATGGGCTCCTGAAGGCCTAGCAGGGTCAACCCGGCTGCCTCCAGGGTCGAAACCCAGCTGCCCAGGGTGCGGAAATACCAGGGCGCAGGCTGCTCGAAGCCCTCGCCGCAGCCCACCCAGGAGCCTTCGCGCCAGCCGTCGGCATAGGGCTGCACATCGGCCGTCAGGGGATGCAGGGTCTGGATCAGCAGCGCGCCGCCCGGCTCCAGCAGCGCAGGCACGGCAGCCAGCAGCGCGTCGACCGAGGCGCCGCCCAGCAGGGAGAAATTGCACACGACCACGTCCGCGCGCTCGGTCAGCGCACCCGCGGCCACTTCGTCATAGGAGATCACGCGGAAGTCGCCGCCACCCTGCGCCTGCGCCGCTTCCACCAGGGAGGGAATGGCATCGACGCCCACTACCTGCACGCCTTCGTGGGCGAGCGTCCGCGCCAGCCAGCCTTCGCCACAGCCGAGGTCGATCACCGTGCGTGGCGAGCGCGACAGCACGGCTTCCACGATGGCCTGGTCGGTGACCAGCTTGCGGCTGGCGATGCGCCCTTCCCGCACGGCGCGTTCCCACGCCTGCGCGTTGGCGTGCCATGCATCGAGTATCAGCGCCTCACTCGAACCGGCTGCCATGGACAGCTCAGCCGGCGCGGCTGGCGTATTTGCTGGCGACGTAGTTGTCCAGGATGCCGATGAACTCGCTGGCGATATGCTCGCCGCGCAAGGTCATGGCCTTCTGCCCGTCGATGAACACCGGCGCCGACGGCGCCTCGCCATTGCCCGGCAGCGAAATGCCGATATTGGCATGCTTGGATTCGCCCGGACCATTCACCACGCAGCCCATCACCGCCAGCGTGAGATTTTCCACGCCGTCGTATTTCACGCGCCACAGCGGCATCTGCTCGCGCACATGATCCTGCACGGTGCGCGCAAGCACCTGGAAGAACTCGCTGGTGGTGCGGCCGCAGCCCGGACACGCGGTGACCAGCGGCGTGAACGCGCGCAGGCCCATGGTCTGCAGCAGTTCCTGCGCCACGATGACTTCGCCCGTGCGCGACGCGCCGGGTTCGGGCGTGAGCGAAATGCGGATGGTGTCGCCGATACCTTCCTGCAGCAGCACCGCAAGYGCCGCCGACGAGGCGGTGATGCCCTTGGAACCCATGCCGGCTTCGGTCAGACCCAGGTGCAAGGCGTAGTCGCAACGCTCGGCGATATCGCGATACACCGCGATCAACTCCTGCACGCCCGACACCTTGCACGACAGGATGATGCGATCGCGCGCCAGGCCGATGTCCTCGGCACGCTTGGCCGAATCCAGCGCCGAGCGGATCAGCGCTTCGCGGGCCACGTGCGAGGCATCCCAGGGCTGGGCGCGCTGATGGTTTTCGTCCATCAGCATGGCCACCATGCTCTGGTCGAGCGAACCCCAGTTGGCGCCGATGCGCACGGGCTTCTCGTAACGCAGCGCCATCTCGATGATGGAAGCGAACTGGCTGTCTTTCTTCTTGCCGAAACCCACGTTGCCCGGATTGATGCGGTACTTGGCCAGCGCTTCGGCGCAGGCCGGCTCCGCTTCCAGCAACTGGTGACCGTTGTAGTGGAAGTCGCCGATGATCGGCACGTCCACGCCCATCATGGCCAGCTTGTCGCGGATGCGCGGCACGGCCGCCGCCGCCGCCGGCGTATTCACCGTGATGCGCACCAGCTCCGAACCGGCGCGCGCCAGCTCGGCGATTTGCTTGGCGGTGCTGGCCGGGTCTTCGGTATCGGTGTTAGTCATCGACTGCACCACAATGGGTGCACCGCCGCCCACCGTGATCTTGCCGATCTTGACGCCGACGCTGGGGCGGCGCGAGGCGGACTGGGCGTGACGCGGGGTAGAAGTCGAGTCGCTCATAAGCAGGTCATGGTTCTGGGGCGGCAACAGACAAAGGATACCCGAACGGCCGGGGGCTCCCTAGCAAGCGTCACACGGGTGGATGCGATGCGGCAAAAACGCGCATTGGAACCACTCCTATGACTTGAACGAGGATCATAAAGCCATGCCCCACGCACGACACAGGAGTGCCCTCCCATGCTTCAGACTCATCGCCAGGACGGCGCCCAGCGCATGGCTCCCTCGCCGTCCTGCGCGGGCTGCGGCCACGCCGCCGTCTGCCAGGCCAGCGGCTACGACCGCCCCGAGCTGTCAGGATTGCGTCATATAGCTGAACGCATCGGGCCGCTGCGTACTGGCGAATACCTCTATCGCCCGATGTCGCCATTCCGTGCGCTCTACGCGGTGCAGACCGGCATGGCCAAGACCGTGGCGGTGGACGTGGCCGGTCGCGAGCAGGTACTGGCCTTCCACCTGCCGGGCGAAATGATCGGACTGGACGCCATGGAGCGCGAAGTCCACGACAACGCCGTGGTGGCGTTGGGCAAGACGCAGTTCTGCCGTTTTCCTTACCCCGCCGTGCGCCATATGGCCAGCCTGCAGCCGGAGGTGCCGTGGCATCTGGTGCAGTCGGCCAGCCAGCGCATTTCGCGCCTGCAACTGAGCAGCGGCAACTACATGGCAGAGGAGCGCTTTGCGGCCTTTCTGGTCGATCTGCGCGACCGACGCGTGATGCTCGGCCTGCCGGCCGACTATCTGCCGCTGCCGATGTCGCGCGCGGATATCGGCAACCATCTGCGCCTGACCACGGAAACCGTGAGCCGCCTGCTCGGCCGCCTGCGCGAGCGCGGTTGCGTTCGTGCCGATCGCCAGGGTCTACACCTGCTCAACCTGCCGGCTTTGCGCGAACAGGGTTTGTCGCTGCTGATGCATTGAGCTGAAAACTCAGGCCGTCCTGCGCAAGGCGGCCTTGAGCACACGTTGCTGCAGTCGTTCGCCGACGCTCTTGGCACGCGCCAGTCCCATCCGATCCAGCGCTTCGTCCTCGCCACCGACCGGCGCTCCCGGCGCCATCGCTGCACGGAAAATTTCAGCCTTGCCGCGCCAGGTGCCGCCACGTAGCTTCAGCCACTGCAAAGCTGGCAGCAGTCGCTGCTCCACGTCGGTGAAATCGCTACCGAACGGAAACGGCGGCAGCAGGTTTTTCGCCTGCCACGGCGCCAGCGCTTCCTTCAGAACCTCGGGCCGGTTATCGCGCCAACGCTCGGGCACCTGAAAATCGGCCGCGAGCTTGCCGTGCGATTTCGCTTCCGCACACAAGGCATCGATGAAGCGCGCATCGGTGATGGAAAGCATCGCCTCGATGCACTCGCTGTCCGTCTTGCCGCGCAGATCGGCCACGCCGTATTCGGTGACGAACAAATCGCGCAGATGGCGCGGGATCGTGGTGTGCCCGTAGTTCCAGCGAATATTGGTTTCCACGCCGCCGCGCCCTTGCCGCGTGGAACGCAGCAACAGAATGGAACGACCATCGGCCAGCTCGTGCGCCATCGCCACAAAGTTGTACTGCCCGCCGACGCCACTGACTACTTCGCCGTCTTCCAGGCCATCGGAAACAGCCGAGCCGAGCAGGGTCGCCATCATGCAGGTGTTGAAGAAGCGCGCACCGCGCCGCTGCAGCGAGGCGAGCATCTGGTGATCGCCGTACAGTTGATTGACGTTGGAGACGCGGCACATGTCCAGCGCATCCGGATCGCTCGCATCGAGTTCGGCCAGCCAGCGATAGAGCTCACGCGTGCCTAGGAAAAAAGCGCCGCGCAGGTAATGGCCGCCCGGTGTTTCGGGTGAAAGCCGGCCGCAGGCGGCAGCGCGTTCCATCGCCATATTGTCCCAGGCGCGACGCTTGAGGATGCCTGCACGCTGCAGGTGCATGAAGCCATCCATCACCATTTCGCTGGCGCCGTACAGGCCCGCGCGGAGCGGCGCGAGGCCGCCCATGCGTGCCGCCAGGGCGTGCGTGCCGCCGCGCGGGTCGAGCGCAACCAGGGCCCGTCGCCACTGCGTGTTGTCTTCCTGCCGCCAGCGCAGGCCATAGACCAGCGCATCGGACAAAGCGCCAATACCGATCTGCAGGCAACCGCCGTCGCGCACCAGCGCGCTGGCGTGGATACCCAGCGCGTACTCGACCAGGTCGATCGGCTGGCGCGGCACGGCAAACAAGGGCGACGCCGTCGCGGTGTGCAGTTCGACGTCGAAGTAATCGCGCTGCACTTCCGCGTGGCCGGTGATGTACGGCAGGTCCGGATGCACCACGGCCACGCACAAGGGGCGCGGCTTGCCCGACTGCACCACGCGATCGATAAAGTCGAAGGTCAGGTCCGGATTGCAGGAAAGGCTGTAGCGCACGCCCTCGGGCGTTTCACGCCGCGCTACCAGCTGCACGAGCAGATTGATGTCCTGCACGGCAAGATCGCGCGCCACATGGGTGTAGTTCTGACTGATGTAATTGCGCTGTGCGCCACCCGCATGCAGGAGCGCACCCGACTGCATGTAGAACTCGTGCACCGCGACATTGGACGGCAACTGGTTGCGTGCCTGGTCGACGGCGTATTCGGGGTCCACGGCGTCAGCGCCGAAATGGCGCTCCGAGAACGGTTCCACAAATCGCGCTTCCAGCCCGGGCGCCGGGCGCGGGCGGGTCAGCGACAAGGCCGTATAGAGGGCCAGCGAGCGCGACGTATCCGCCTTGGTCAACCGGTAAAGCGCGTTCAGCAGTTCATGTGGCTTGCCCAAGCCCAGCGGCGCGGCGACGCGCAGATCCGGGCCGATCCGCTCAGCGAGCTGCTGCGCACACGCCTCGGTGTCGGTATGGCATTGCTCAGGCGACATGGAGCGAACATGACAGAGAATTCATGGGAGCGACATGACCGGATGATGGAGCGTATTGGTCGCATGGCCCAAGTGAATGCGGCTTGAAGAAGACCCGCCGGCATGCCCTACTGACGCCATGAACCGACCCACCGCCTCCACCCATGCACGCCTGCTGGCCGAACAGGCGTTGAGCCGAGCCGCTGGCGCGCCCCTGATGGGGGGCAACCACGCCCGGTTGCTGATTGATGCCGCCGCGCATTACGAAGCCTGGCTGGCTGCCATCCGCGGTGCGAAGGAGCGCGTGCTGCTGGAGAACTACATCATTCGCGACGACGCGGTCGGACAGGAGTTTCGCGAAGCGTTGGTGGCGTGTGCGCAACGCGGCGTGTTCGTGGCCGTGGTGTATGACTGGCTGGGCTGCAAGGGGCAGTCGCGCGATCGCTTCTGGGCGCCGTTGCGCGCTGCCGGCGGACAGGTGCGCTCCTTCAACCCGCCGCAGCTGGGCAAGCCGTTCGGCTGGGTGAGCCGCGATCACCGCAAAGTGCTCGTGGTCGACGGGCAGCATGGTTTTCTTTCCGGCGTGTGCATCAGCGAGAAATGGCTGGGCGATCCGTCGCAACAGGTGGACCCCTGGCGCGACACCGGCGTGGCCCTGCGTGGTCCGGTCGTCGCCGAACTGGAGAACGCCTTCGTCGAAAGCTGGTCGAGCATCGGCACGCCGCTGGGCCCCTTCACGGCTGCGCCTGTTGCCGGCGAGGCCGGTTCGGTGGCCTTGCGCCTGATCGCCACCCAACCGCAAACCGCCGGCATGTACCGCCTCGACCAGCTGATCGCCGCCATGGCGCGCGAGCGGCTATGGCTGACGGACGCCTACTTCGTTGGCATCGCTCCGTATGTGCAGGCGTTGGCAGCGGCCGCTCGCGATGGCGTGGACGTGCGGCTGCTGGTGCCCGGCAGCAGCGATATCCCCGTGGTGGCGGGCATGTCGCGTTCGGGTTACCGCCCCCTGCTGAAAGCCGGCGTGCGCGTGTTCGAGTGGAATGGCTCGATGTTGCACGCCAAGACCGCCGTGGCCGATGGTCTGTGGTCGCGCGTGGGTTCATCCAACCTCAACGTCGCCAGCTGGTTGAGCAATCGCGAGATCGACGTGGCGTTCGAAGACACCGATTTTGCCGAACAACTGGCGACGCAGTACGAGCGCGATCTTGAGAACGCCACCGAGATCGTGCTGGCACCCAGCCGCTGGCGGCGCCAGGGCGAGCATGTGCAAAGCCATACCCGGCCTGCGCAGCGTCCCCGCCATGTCGGCGGCAGCTCGGGGCGTGCGGCGGCCGGCGCGCTGCGCATCGCCAATACGGTGGGCGCCGCCCTGACCGATCGGCGCGTGCTGGGCGACACCGCGTCCGGGCCGCTGATCATCGGCACCCTGGCGCTTGCAGTGATCGCCGTGGTGGCTATCCTGTGGCCCGCCGTGATTGCCTGGCCCTTGGGTGTGGTGGCCGCATGGTTCGCGCTCAACTTCGGCATCCGGGCCTGGCGCACGCGGCGTCGGCACCAGCAGCTGGCCGGCGAGCCGGATGATCAAGCATGAACTTAAGCAGAACCATATAGATAGACCGCATGCCTGAGTCCCAGGCTGCGCTAAGTGACCCAAGCGGATGTAATCCCTGCATTCGCCAGCCGGAACTCATGTTAGGCTCACCCCTTCATGCGCTCGCCAGATGACACCAGCAACGACCAGGCCGGTCCGCCGCGCCACATCCTCACGCCCAGCACGCTCAACCGGCTGGTGCGGGACCTGCTGGAAGATGCGCTGCCGCTGATCTGGATCGAAGGCGAGCTGTCCAACGTCGCCCGCCCCGCTTCCGGACATATCTATTTCACCCTGAAGGACGCCGGCGCCC
Organism: Dyella sp. 01N36; assembly: GCF_056399745.1. Classification (NCBI taxonomy): domain Bacteria; kingdom Pseudomonadati; phylum Pseudomonadota; class Gammaproteobacteria; order Lysobacterales; family Rhodanobacteraceae; genus Dyella; species Dyella sp. 01N36. Next base: position 5,882 of record NZ_JBFTRY010000083.1, on the reverse strand, counting down.
AGGTGCGCTGCGCCATGTTCCGGCCCAAGAGCACCTGGCTGAAATTCCGCCCCACCGACGGCATGCATGTGCTGGTGCGGGCACGGGTGGGCCTGTATGAGCCGCGCGGCGAATTCCAGCTGGTGGCCGAACATATGGAGCCCGCTGGCGAAGGTGCCTTGCAGCGCGAGTTCGAACAGCTCAAGGCGCGCCTGGATGCCGAGGGCCTCTTCGACGCGGCACGCAAGCGTGCCCTGCCCCGTTACGCGCGGCGCATCGGCGTCATTACCTCGGCCACGGGCGCGGCCATCCGCGACGTACTGAGCGTGATGTCGCGACGCTGGCCGCTGGCCGAGGTCGATGTACTGCCCGTACCCGTGCAAGGTCGCGAAGCGCCGCCAGCCATCGTGCAGATGTTGCGCAAGGCATCGAACAGCGGGCGCTACGACGTGCTGTTGCTGACGCGCGGCGGCGGATCGCTGGAAGATCTCTGGGCCTTCAACGACGAACAGGTGGCGCGGGCGATCTATGCCAGCGCCGTGCCGGTGGTGTCCGCGGTCGGTCACGAAATCGATTTCAGCATCGCGGACTTCGTGGCCGACCTTCGGGCGCCTACTCCCTCGGCCGCAGCCGAACTGCTGGTGCCCGATGCGATCGCCCAGCGTCGCCATCTGCAGCAACTTCAGCAGCGACTGAGCACGCTCGAACAGCGTCGCCTGCAGGCGCGCATCCAGCGGGTGGACCACTTGCTCGCCCGCCTGCAGGCCCAGCGCCCGCAGGCACGGCTGGCGCGCGATCGCGAACGACTGCTGCATCTGCATCGGCGCCTGCTCGGCGTGCAGCGCGAACAATCGCAGCGGCGACGCAACGCGCTGGAGCGCACCCATGCGCGACTGCTCGCACAACATCCGCGACTGCGCCTGATGCTGATCGAGCGTCGCCTCGGCGAGTTGCGTCAGCGCCTGCTGAGCACCATCGAACGCAGGATGGAACGCGAACGCCTCAACTTGCGACAAGCCGGCCGCGCCTTGCATGCGATCAGCCCGCTGGCCACGCTGGAGCGCGGTTATTCGATTATTTTCGATGCAAACGGCGTGGTGGTGCGATCGTCCAAAGGTATCGATGAAGGCACGCCGTTACGCGCACGACTTGCCGATGGCGAGCTGCCCCTGGTCGTGCGCAAGGATGATTCCACCAGCAAGCGCTAGCCGCGTCCCGGGCGCGTCACCGCCTCACGCGACGTGAACGATCCCTGCCGCATGCTCAGCGCCTTCAGCACGAGGAGCGAGGCATGAAGGCGGCGCAACTGTTCGTGAAAGCACTGGAAGCCGAGGGCGTGCACAGCATCTTCGGCGTGCCGGGCGAAGAGAATCTCGACTTCGTCGAAGCACTACGCGACTCCTCCATTCGCCTTATCGTGACTCGCCATGAGCAGGCCGCCGGATTCATGGCCGCCACCTGGGGACGGCTCACCGGCGAAGCCGGCGTCGCCCTCGCGACGCTGGGCCCTGGCGCCACCAACCTGGTCACCGCCGCGGCCTACGCCCAACTCGGCGCCATGCCGATGATGATGATCACCGGCCAGAAGCCGATCCGCGAGCACAAGCAGGGCTTGTTCCAGCTGGTCGACGTGGTCGACATGATGCAGCCGCTGACCAAGTACACACGCCAGATCGTATCGGCCCAGACCATACCGGCCCGCATTCGCGAAGCCTTTCGTCGCGCCGAGGAAGAACGTCCCGGGGCTGTGCATCTGGAGCTGCCGGAAGACATTGCGCGCGACACCGTCGAAGACGCCGTCCTGCTGCCCACCGAATATGCGCGCCGCCCTGCACCGGACGATGCGGCACTGGTGCAAGCCGCCGAAGCGATCACCCGCGCGAAGCATCCCATCCTGATGATTGGCGCTGCCGCGAACCGGCAGCGCACGACCGTGGCGCTGCGCGACTTCATCGACAAGCTGGGCATTCCGTTCTTCACCACCCAGATGGGCAAGGGCGTGGTCGATGAAGATCACCCGCTCTGGCTTGGCAATGCGGCGCTCTCCGATGGCGATTTCGTCCATCGCGCCATCGATGCCGCCGACGTGATCATCAACGTTGGCCACGACGTCGTGGAAAAGCCGCCATTCTTCATGCGCAAGGGCCGCCGCACCGTCATCCACATCAATTTTTCCAGCGCAGAAGTGGACGCGGTCTATTTCCCGCAGATCGAAGTGGTAGGCGATATCGCGCACACCATCGAACGCCTCACCGATGCGCTGCAGGCGCAGGAGCACTGGGACTTCAGTTATTTCGATCGCGTGCGCGACGCGTTCCACAAGCAACTGGAAGACCACGCCTGCGACAACCGTTTCCCGATGCACCCGGTGCGCGTGGTCGACGACACGCGCCGCTTCATGCCCGACGATGGCGTGCTATGCCTGGACAACGGCATGTACAAGCTGTGGTACGCGCGCTATTACCGTGCGCGCCAGCCCAACACCGTGCTGGTGGACAATGCGCTCGCCACCATGGGCGCCGGCCTGCCCTCGGCGATGGCGGCCAAGATGGTCTATCCCGAGCGCAAGGTGCTCGCCATCTGCGGCGATGGCGGCTTCATGATGAATGCGCAGGAGTTGGAAACCTGTGTGCGCCTGAAACAGGACCTGGTGATCCTGCTGCTGCGCGATGACGCCTACGGCATGATCCGGTGGAAGCAGGCCGAGATGGGCTACGCCGACTACGGCATGGTGTTTGGCAACCCCGATTTCGTCGCCTTTGCCGAAGCCCATGGCGCACGCGGCCATCGCCCCGGCAGCGCCGAGGAATTCCTGCCCACGCTGGAACGCGCTTTCAACGCCGGCGGTGTACACCTGATCGATCTGATGATCGACTATTCCGATAATCACCGCATTCTCAACGAAGAAATTCCCAAGCTCAGCGCCGCCGTCTGAGCATCCACGGATCGGGGTCATCCATGCTTGCCAAGAGTTATCCGTATTACCTCGCCAACCAGCCGCAGACGTCCAAGGAAATGATGGACGTGCTGGACAAATACAGCGGCAAGGTCGCCACGCGCGTGTGCGTACCCGATGCCAAGGCCACCGAGAAAGCCATCGCCGCCGCGGTGAAAGCCACCCGACCCATGCAGGATTTCAAGCCCTGGGCGCGGCAACAGGTGCTGCAGCATTGCGCGCAACGCTTCCAGGAGCGACGCAAAGAACTGGCCTATGCGCTGTGCGTGGAAGCAGGCAAGCCGATCAAGGATTCCGACGGCGAAGTACAGCGCCTGATCGAGACCTTCACCATCGCCGCCGAAGAAGCCGTGCGCACCAATGGCGAAACGATCAACCTGGAGATCGCCAAGCGTCTGGACGGCTATCACGGTTACACCAGGCGCGTGCCCCTTGGACCGGTGTCTTTCATCACGCCGTTCAATTTTCCGCTGAACCTGGTGGCGCACAAGGTCGCGCCGGCCATCGCCGCCGGCTGCCCTTTCGTGCTCAAGCCCGCCGAGCGCACGCCGATCGGCGCGCTGATCATCGGCGAAGTGCTGGCCGAAACGGATTTGCCCAAGGGCGCGTTCTCGGTGCTCACGCTCGATGGCAAGCATGCCAATCCGCTGGTGGAAGATCCGCGCTTCAAGCTGCTCTCCTTCACCGGCAGCCAGATCGGCTGGGATCTGAAAACCCGCGCCGGCCACAAGAAGGTGACGCTGGAACTGGGCGGCAATGCCGCGTGCATCGTCGATGCGGATCAAGGTCCGCACATGGACTATGTGATCGACCGCCTGGTGTTCGGCGCGCTCTATCAGTCCGGCCAGAGCTGCATCAGCGTGCAGCGCATCTACATCCACGAGTCGCTGTATGACGAAGTGAAAAAGCGCCTGGTGGCCGCCGTGAAAAAGCTCAAGGCCGGCGATCCAAAAAAGAAAGACACCTTTCTCGGCCCGATGATCGACGAGGCAGCTGCCGAACGCCTGCAGGGCTGGATCGAGGAAGCGCGCAAGGCCGGCGGCAAGCTGCTGTGCGGCGGCAAGCGCAACGGCGCCATGCTCGAGGCCACGCTGATGGAAAACGTGCCCACCAGCGCCAAGGCCTATCGCAACGAAGCGTTTGGTCCGTTCGCCCTGCTCGCGCCTTTCAAGAAATTCGACGAGGTCGTGGCCTTGGTCAACGATTCGGAATACGGTCTGCAGGCCGGCATTTTCACCGACAGCCTGGCCCACGCCATGCGCGCCTGGAACGAGATGGAACAAGGCGGCGTCGTTGTCAACGACGTGCCGAGTTTCCGCGTCGACAACATGCCCTATGGCGGCGTGAAGCTCTCCGGCATCGGCCGCGAAGGCATCCGCTGGGCCATCGAGGACATGACCGAGGTGCGTCTCATGGTCATGCGCGAGCGCTGATTTCCCGACTCATCCGGCCAGCCGCCGCGCCCTTGCGTTGACCGATGCAGGCGCGGCGGACCGCCCTCTGACTGTCACGTATCTGTCTTGCGCCAGTGCTTAGCTTGCGGGAGACCGACACCGAGGGCATGTCATGCAGACCGAAGCCGCAGTCGTCTCCGCCGCACCAGCACGCCAGGGATCGGGTCGACTGTTTGCGTTGATCTTCGTGGTGATCCTGTTGATCGGCGCCGGTTATGCCGGACTCCATCTGGTGCAGGACCTCTCGGCGGTCCGCTCCCAATCGCTGGCACCGTTTCTCCTGCTCGGCGTCGCGCTGTTGATCGCGCTGGGCTTCGAATTCGTCAACGGCTTCCATGACACCGCCAACGCGGTGGCCACCGTGATCTACACCAACTCCATGCCGGCCAATATGGCGGTGATCTGGTCCGGTGCCTTCAACTTCCTCGGCGTGTTGTTGTCCTCCGGCGCGGTGGCTTTCACCGTGGTCTCGCTGCTGCCAGTGGAGCTGATCCTGCAGGTGGGTGGACAGGCGGGTTTCGCCATGGTGTTCGCGCTGTTGATTGCCGCGATCCTGTGGAATCTTGGCACCTGGTATTTCGGCCTGCCCAATTCCTCCTCGCACACGCTGATCGGTTCGATCATCGGTGTCGGCCTGGCCAATCAGCTGATCTCCGGTCACAGCGGCACCAGCGGCGTGAACTGGGATGCCGCCATGAACGTGTTCCGCGGCCTGGTGTTTTCGCCCATCGCCGGCTTCCTGCTGGCCGGCCTGCTGATGTACCTGTTGAAGGCGCTGGTGAAGATTCCCGCGCTCTATCGCGCCCCCGAAGGCAAGAAGCCGCCGCCGTGGCCGATCCGCGCCCTGCTGGTGCTCACCTGCACCGGCGTGAGCTTCAGCCACGGCTCCAACGACGGCCAGAAAGGCATGGGCCTGATCATGCTGATCCTGATCGGTACGGTGCCTACGGCGTACGCGTTGAACGGCGCGGTGTCGGGTGGCGAAGTGAAGACCTTCCACCAGGTGTCGGTGGATACGCAGCATGTGCTCGGCAGCCTCGCCGGCAGCGTGACCTTCGACGGCGACCCGCGCGCCGTCATCACCACCGCCGTGCAGCAGCGCACGGCCCAGCCCAGCACGGCGCCTGCGCTGGCTCAGCTGATCGCGCAGATCGACCATGAAGTCGGCAATCGCACCTCGCTCAAGTCGGTGCCGCCGGAACAGATGGGCAACGTGCGCAACGACATCTACCTGGCCAACGCCGCCATTCCGCTGGTGCTGTCACAGCCGGGCCTCAGCAAGGAGCAGACCGCCACGCTCACCAGCTGGCGCGGACTGGGCACGCAGGCGATCCAGTTCATCCCGCCGTGGGTGAAGGTGGCCGTGGCGCTCGCGCTCGGCCTAGGCACCATGGTGGGCTGGAAGCGCATCGTGGTGACGGTGGGCGAGAAGATCGGCAAGGAGCACCTCACCTATGCGCAGGGTGCATCCGCCGAGCTGGTGGCCATGACGC
>NZ_JBFTRY010000082.1:0-15631 GCF_056399745.1 Dyella sp. 01N36 | reverse complement strand
GATACAGATAGCCCTGCTCGAAGGAATAGGCGTGAGGGAACACCGCATCGGTTTCGGGCGAGTGGCGCATGTATTCCTGGATGCCGAAGTTGGGCACCCAGCTATCGAAGTGCAGTGCGGCGCCCATGGTCACCGGCGACAGGTCGGTGGCGCCGTGGCTGCCGGTGCGCACCTGGTAGAGCGCGGCCAGATCGGCGATGCGGCGCAGGTGGGTGATGCCGCCCGCGCGCACCACCGTGGTGCGGATGTAGTCGATCAGCTGGTTCTGGATCAGGTCCTTGGCGTCCCAGATCGTGTTGAAGATCTCGCCCACCGCCAGCGGCGTGGTGGTGTGCTGGCGGATCAGGCGGAACGCTTCCTGGTTTTCCGCCGGGGTGGCGTCTTCCAGCCAGAACATCGAATAAGGCTCCAGCGCCTTGCCCAGCTGGGCCGCCTCGATGGGCGTCAGGCGGTGGTGGGCGTCATGCAGCAGATGCACGTCGAAGCCGAACTTGTCGCGCAGCTTGTCGAACAGCGTCGGCACAAAGCGCAGGTATTTGGCGGTGTTCCACACCGTCTCCTGCGGCAGGCCGACGCCGGCCGGCTCGTAGTACATCTTGCCGCGGCCCACGCCGTAGGCATCCTTGACCCCAGGCACGCCGGACTGGGCGCGGATGGCTTTGTAGCCCAGGTCGACATAGCGGGCGACTTCATCCACCGTCTCTGCCAGATCGCCACCATTGGCATGACCATAGACCATCACGCCCTCACGGCTCTTGCCGCCCAGCAGGTCGTATAGCGGCATGCCGGCCATCTTGGCCTTGATGTCCCATAGCGCCGTGTCGACGGCGGCAATCGCGGACATGGTGACCGGCCCGCGCCGCCAGTAGGCGCCGCGATAAAGGTATTGCCAGATGTCCTCGATGCGGCGGGGGTCCTTGCCGATCATACACGGGATGACATGCTCTTCGAGGTAGGCGACGACTGCCTTCTCGCGGCCATTGAGCGTAGCATCGCCGATACCGCTGACCCCTTGATCCGTCTCGATTTTCAGGGTCACAAAGTTGCGACCTGGAGAGGTGACGATCACGCGGGCTCGTTCAATCTTCATGGAGTATCCGGCTTCCATTTCAGCGGCTGGGGGCTATACTGCAGGCATACTATTCTGCCTTGCCAATTTAGACAATATTGGTCTTACTACTTTGGAAAACACAGCGCCATGACCCCTACCAAGAAGGCCAAGAAAGCCGTCGCCGGAGATTCGGCCGAGACGCAGGCCAGTAATGGCAGGCTCTATCAGCGCGTCGCGCACCGGTTGTTCCAGGAATTGGCCAACGGCAAGTACGCGGTTGGCGACCGCCTGCCGGCCGAACGGGAACTGGCCGTCGAGCACGACGTAAGTCGCCCGGCTGTTCGCGAGGCGATGATCGCGCTGGAAGTGCAGGGTCTGATCGATGTGCGGGTGGGTTCGGGCGCTTACGTGCGCCGGCTGCCGGGCATCGACGACAGGCCGGGTTTCAATGTCACGGCGTTCGAGCTTACCGAGGCCCGCCTGTTGTTTGAGGGTGAGAGCGCGGCGCTCGCGGCCACCAATATCACCGACGCCGAGCTCGACGAGCTGGAAGCCCTGGTGCGGCAGATCTCCGATGAAAACCAGCGCCGCAGCGTGAGCGAGAACGCCGATCGCGACTTCCACATGCTGATCGCCCGCTCCACCCGCAACCTCGCCATCGTCAACGCCATCGAAGAGCTGTGGCGGCTGCGTTCCACCTCGCCCGAATGCGCCCTGCTGCACGCCAAGGCGCGTGCCGCCAAGGTGCGCCCTGTGGTGGAGGAGCACAGTGTCATCGTCGAGGCCTTGCGCACGCGCGATCCCGCCAAGGCGCGCGCCGCGATGCGCGCGCATCTGGCCGCCGTGATCGATCATCTGCTGTTCGCCACCGAAGAGCAGGCCCTCGCCAAGGCGCGCGAGGCGGTTGCTTCCACGCGTCGCCGTTTCGGCAACGTCGCTTCGATCTGATTGAGTTCACGCATGGCGCATCCCCTGGTGGTCCATCCGGACCGGTTCTTTCCTGCCGATCCCGCCGCTCGCGCAATCTGCCAGCAGCTCTATGCGCTGGTGGAAAAGCTGCCCATCGTCAGTCCGCATGGCCACACGGACCCGCAGTGGTTTGCCGACAACGAGCCGTTTGCTGACGCGACCAGCCTGCTGCTGACGCCGGATCACTATGTGCTGCGCATGCTCTATAGCCAGGGTGTGCCGCTCGAGGCCTTGGGTGTGCGTCCGCGTGGCGAGAAGTCGGCGCCGGTCGATTCGCGCGCTGCATGGCGCCTCCTGGCCGAGCACTACCACTTGTTTCGCGGAACGCCGTCGCGCACCTGGCTGGACTGGGTGTTCGCCGAAGTGTTCGGCATGCAGCAACGTCTGGATGGCAGCACGGCCGATGTGTATTTCGACCGCATCGCCGAGCAGCTCGCTACACCGGCGTTCCGGCCGCGCGCCTTGTTCGAGCGCTTCAACATCGACGTGCTGGCTACCACCGAATCACCGCTCGACTCGCTGCAGCATCACGCGGCCATTCGTGCCAGCGGTTGGCAGGGCCGGGTGATCACGGCCTTCCGGCCGGACCCGGTGATCGATCCAGAGTTTGAAGGCTTTCTGCCGAATCTGGATCGGCTTTCGCAGCTGACCGGCGAAGACGCCCGCAGCTGGACGGGTTATCTCGCGGCGCTGCGGCAGCGGCGTGCGTTCTTTGCATCGATGGGCGCCACGTCCACCGATCACGGGCATCCCACCGCCGCGACGGCCGATCTTTCCGATGCCGAGGCCGCCGCGTTGTTTGCGCGGGTCACGCGCGGACAGCCGACGCCAGCCGATGCGGAGTTGTTCCGCGCGCAGATGCTCACCGTCATGGCGGGCATGAGTCTCGAGGATGGTCTGGTGATGCAGATTCATCCTGGCAGCTTCCGCAACCACAATCCCTCGCTGTTTGCGCGCTTCGGCCGCGACAAGGGCGCTGATATTCCGCTGCGTACCGAGTACGTGCGCGCGCTGCAGCCCTTGCTGGCGCGCTACGGCAACGAGCCGTCGCTGACCATCATCGTGTTCACCCTCGATGAGTCGACCTATGCGCGCGAGCTGGCGCCCCTGGCAGGCCACTACCCGGCATTGCGACTGGGTCCTGCGTGGTGGTTCCACGATAGTCCCGAAGGCATGCGTCGCTTCCGCAGGGCGACGACCGAGACGGCGGGGTTCTACAACACCGTCGGTTTCAACGACGACACGCGAGCCTTCCTGTCGATTCCTGCACGACATGATCTGGCGCGCCGTATCGATTGCGGCTACCTCGCCGAACTTGTCGTCGAGCATCGCCTCGAAGACTGGGAAGCGGCCGAGCTCGCGGTGGAACTGGCGGGCCCGCTCGCCAAGCGGGCCTATCGCTTGTGAGCACCCGGCTGTCGCGGGCGACCGAGGCCCTGTTGTCGTCGCGCGTCCGTCGCCCCGACTATGCGCGTGACGCGCAAGCCTGTGGCCTAGTGCATCTGGGCATCGGCGCATTCCATCGCGCCCACCAGGCGGTCTATACCGATGATGCGATGAATGCCGGTGATCGCGACTGGGCGATCACCGGGGTCTCGCTGCGCTCGCCCGACGTGAATGCGCTATTGGCGCCGCAGGACGGTTTGTACACGCTCTCAGAGCGCGGGCCTGCCGCCAACACGCCGCGCTTGATCGGTGCGGTGCGCCGCGTGCTGGTCGCATCGCAAGACCCTGGCGCGCTGGTTAGTGCGCTGGCCTCGCCGGACGTGCACGTTGTGACGCTGACGGTGACCGAGAAGGGCTACGTATCCCTTGGCGATGGTTCCATCTACGACTATCTCGGCAAGGCAATGATGCAGCGTCGCGTTGCGGGCGTGGGCGGCTTGAGCCTGGTCAGCTGCGACAACCTGCCGGGCAATGGTGAGCGGCTCGCGGCCGCGCTCGGCGAATACCTCGATGCCACCGACGCGAAAACCGCACGCTGGTTCCGCCGTGAATGCGCCTGCCCGTCGAGCATGGTCGATCGCATCGTGCCGCTGGTGACCGATGCGGACAAGAACGCTGTCGCCGATGACATCGGCATGCGCGACGAAGGCGCCGTGGTCACCGAACATTTTCGCCAGTGGGTGATCGAGGATCGCTTCGCCGGTCCGCGGCCGCGCTGGGAAACCGGCGGCGTGCAGTTCGTCACCGACGTGCGTGCCTACGAGGCCGCCAAGCTCAGAATGCTCAACGGCGCGCATTCCGCGCTGGCTTATCTTGGGCTGGCACGCGGCCACGAATTCGTCCATCAGGCCATCGCTGACGCTGCCATCGCGCCGCTGATCGATCGCCTCATGCGGCAGGAGGCGGCGCCCACGCTGCCTTCGGTGGCGATGGACTTGATGCGCTACGCCGATGCCTTGATCGAGCGCTTCACCAATGCCGGGCTGCCGCATCGCCTGCGCCAGATCGCCATGGACGGTTCGCAGAAGATCCCCCAGCGCTGGCTGGACACCTTGAGCTGGCACAGCCGGCAGGGCCAGACCTGTCCGGCGCTGCTGGAGGCGCTGGCCGCCTGGGTCGACTTCGTGCGTGGTGTGGGTCATGCCGTCGACGATCCGATGGCGGAGCAGCTCGCGGCGCTGTGGATGAGCGAGGGCAGGGGCGGCATCGTGGCCGCTCTGTTCGGTGCGCGAGGTGTCTTTGCTGGCTCTTGGGTGTGTTCCGAAGAAGAGCGGCAGGCCATCACCCGGATGCTGAAAGCAGATTGACCAATTTATTTGCAATTGCTGCCGCGCAGCATTGCAAGTGGTTTGTCAGGCTCGCTCCCTTTGCTATCCGACGATAATCGCGGCGAAAGCGAAACATCTGTTTTGACTATGGTTTTGTCGCGACGCACAAGACTGCGCTGACATTTTAAAAGTTGCCGCTAAATACCAAATCTGCATAACCGGATTGGTTGACGGTGTCTCCATTGACAGGCAGTATTGGTCTGACCAATAAGGCCGTATGGGGAGAGGCCAATTTATGAAGCGCAAGGTTTTAAGCCAGTGGGTGGGAGCCGTACTAGCCGGTTATGTGCTCATGAACACCCCGGCGGTGGCGGCTGACAACGACGCGCCCGCTCAGGCGCAGTCGGGCGACACGACCGCCAAGAACACCACCACGCCAGCGCCTACCAAGGATCTGCAAGCCGTGACGGTGACGGCGGAGAAGCGCACGGAGAACCTGCAGAAGGTTCCCGTGGCAGTGGCGGTGGTCAATGCCGATCAGCTCGAAGCGTTTGCCGTTCGCGACTTCAACGACCTCAATCGCGTCGCGCCGTCGCTGGTCATCAAGCCGGCCGAGAATCCCGTCAACGCATCGCTGACCATCCGCGGCGTGGGCACCTTTGCGTTCTCCATTGGCGTCGAGCCCAGCGTGGCGGTCGTGGTGGACGATGTTCCGATCGCCTTCCAGCCGCGCGCCTTTACCGATCTGTCGGACATCGCACAGATCGAAGTGCTGCGCGGCCCGCAGAGCACGCTGTATGGCAAGTCCGCCTCGGCGGGCCTGATCAACATCACCACCCTGCCGCCCTCGGACACGCTCACGGCCGAAGTCAGCGCGCTGGCCACGGGTGACGGCGAGGCCGGCGGCACGGCGGTGTTCTCCGGTCCCATCACGTCTAACCTCGGTTTCCGCAGCAGCTGGAATTACGACAATTTCGGCGGCAACGTGACCAACCTGTACAACGGCAACGACGTCAATGGTCGTCGCACGCTGTCCACGCGCAACAAGCTGGTGTGGGATCCGACCGAGGCGTTGAACGTCACGTTTGGCTTCGATTACATCGATGGCCACACCACCACCGGACGCCCGTTCATTGCGCTGGGCCCCACCGCCTATCTGCGCGGCGTCTATGCGCCGCCGGTGTTTGCGCCGGGCGTCACGGCCTATCCGGACAATAGCAATGTCGTGAACAACTACACGACGGGCACCGATTACACGGATACGGCCGGTTCGGTGAAGGTCTCCTACGACTTCGGTGGTCCGACGCTCATGTCGATCACCTCGCTGGACAGCTACAAGATGTTCGATCGCCTGGATCAGGACGAATCGGCGCTCAAGCAGCTCGACAACCGTCAGTTCGGCACGTTTGCCTCGCATCAGACCACGCAGGAATTCCGCCTGCTGTCGCCGGGCGATGATCGCTTCCGCTACACCCTGGGCCTGTTCTACGCGGATGTGAACTACAGCCGCAACTTCGGCCGCGGTCCGTATTACTCGCTAGCTTCCTGGTATGCGACCTCGTACTCCAAGCAGTACGCCGCCTTTGGCCAGGTCGAATATGACGTGCTGCCGGATACCACGTTGATCCTCGGTGGTCGCGAAAGCTACGAAAAGATCGGCTACACCTTCAACGACTACATCGCCAAGAAGGCCTTCAACGGCAGCAACGGCGACACCTTCGGCACCTACAAGGTCGGCGTGCAGCAGCAGATCAACGACGACATCATGCTGTACTTCACCACGGCCTCGGGCCACAAGGGTGAGACCTACGATCTGTCGACGGGCTTCAACGCGGTGCGTGCTGCCGGTGGTCCGGTGAAGCCGGAGACCTCGACTGATTACGAGCTCGGCTCGCGCATGCAGTTCCTCGATCGACACGTGACCTTGAACACCACGTTGTTCGATACCCACTACAAGAACTTCCAGGCACAGGGTATCGAGACGCTGTCCGACGGCACCACCAACTACCGTCTGGCCAACGTCGGCAAGCTGCATACGCGCGGTATCGAGCTGGAAAGCGGCTATCACGTGAACGAGGACCTGACCCTTGGCGCCTCGGTCACTTATCTCGACGCCAAGATCACCGAGTTCCCGTTCGCCCAGTGCTATCCCAACCAGACCCTGGCACAGGGCTGCACGGGTACGGCGGTGAAGAGCCAGAACCTGGCCGGCGCGCGCCCCCCGCTCGCGCCGAAGTGGAAGTTTGCCGCCAACTTCAACTACACCCATCCGCTGGGTTCGACCGGCCTGCTCGGTGTGATCGATGGCTCGTATACGTTCCAGAGCGCCGTCAATTACTCGCTCAGCCAGGATCCGCTGACCGTGCAAGGTGCTTATGGCGTGGCCAACTTCGACATCGGTGTGCGCCAGGAGGCCGATCGTTGGGAAGTGGTGGGCTTCGTCAACAACGCGTTCAACAAGCACTACTACTCGAACCTGACCAACTCCACCAGCAACTACAACAATATGCTGGCGGTGCAGTCCTATCTGCCGCGCGATTTCGAGCGCTACTTCGGTATCCGCGCCACCTACAAGTTCCAGTAATCAAGACGTCCCGCGATGCGCTTCCCAGGTGAGGCGCATCGCGGGTAGCCGGAACAGCGGCACGGACGCCGCGGCTGAGCGATGGTTCGCGCTATCCTCCGGTCGGCGACAAAGGTGGAGTGCAACCAGGCGATGAATCCCATCAGTGACGGCAACGTGGTGTGCTTTGGCGAACTGCTGATGCGCCTTTCGCCGGCTCATAACGAACTCTTGCTGCAGTCGCCGAATCTGCGCGTGCATTTTGGTGGCGCCGAAGCAAATGTGGCGGCATCGCTGGCCATCCTCGGCCATCGCAGCGTGATGGTCAGCACCCTGCCTGACAACGCTTTGGGCCGCGCCTGCGCCGGCGAGCTCAAACGCCTGGGCGTGCAGCCGGCCATTCGGTATGCCGATGGTCGCATGGGGCTGTATTTCCTTTCGCCGGGAGCGATGCATCGTCCCGCCGATGTCCTTTACGATCGCGCCGACTCTGCGTTTGCGTTGACCCGCGGCGATGCCTACGACTGGTCATCCCAGTTGGCGGGAGCGAAGTGGCTGCATGTGTCCGGGATCAACCTGGCCTTGGGTGAGGCCACGTCTGCAGCAGCACGGGCCGCGGTGAAGGCGGCACGCGATGGCGATATTCCCGTGTCGTTCGACTGCAATTACCGCAGCAAGCTCTGGGGCGACCGGGCAGGCGATGCCCCATCACTCACGAGCAAGATGGCTGCCGAGGCTGACGTGCTGATCGGCAACGATCGCGATATCGCACTGATGCTCGGCGCCACCTTCACCCAGGAAGATGCCAGCCAGCGTTTTGCGGCCGCCGCCGAGCTTGCCTTCGCGACGTGGCCGCGGCTGCGCTGGATGATCGCCACGGAGCGCCTTCATCACAGTGCGGATCAACAGGACGTGCGTGGTCTTTGCGCAACGCGCGATGGCATCATGCACACGCGATGGTGCGCGCTGCCGGGCATCGTCGACCGCATTGGCACGGGTGACGCGTTTACGGCAGGTTTCCTGCACGGTCTGCTGTCTGGGGCTACCGAGCGCGACGCCCTGGAATTCGCCTTCGCCGCTTTCTGCCTCAAGCACTCGGTGTCGGGCGACGTCAATCTGCTTGGCGAAAGCGATATCCGCCAGTTCATGGCCGGCGAGTCGTTCGACGTCCGCCGTTAGAGGCACTCGCCGGGACAGTCCCGCGAACTCCCATGCGTGTCAATTACAGATCCGCGTGCACGCTCACAAACGCACTGCGCGATTCGCCCACGAGTGCGCCTGCACCATTCGCCGCCACGAAATAGCGTCGGTTGGTGAGGTTGCGCAAGTTCACATCCACGCCCCATACCGATGCCTGATAGCCGAGCAACCCGTTCCACACGACGGAGGACGGGATGCTGTTGGTGTTGGTGATATCGCTATAACTCTTGTCCTGGTAGTTCACGCCACCACCGATGCGGAAGCCGGGCATGCCCGCGATGGGAAAGCGATAGGTGGTCCACAGGTTGCCAAGGAAATTCGGCGCACCCTGCGGACGATGTCCCACCGAGGTGATGCCCTGCGGATTGTCCGTGATGGTAGCGTCCTGACTGGTGACATTGGCCAGTAGATGCCACTGGTCGGTGAGGGCGGTATCGATGGACGCTTCCGCGCCGCGCGTCTTCTGGCTGTCGAATACCACCGCTTCCACGCCATTGAGAGTCGTAGCGGCCGCCACGTGGTCGCGCTTCACGTCGAACGCCGCGGTGTTCAGCACGATCCGGTCGTCGAGCCAGGCGAACTTGATGCCCGCCTCGTATTGCAGCGCGGATTCCGGCGCGCCCACGCCGTTCTGCGTGTTCTCCGAATTGAAGTTGGCCTGATGGCTGCGCGAGACGCCGACATAGGGCGACATCCACGAGAACAGCTTGTAAAGGGCGCCGATATTCCAGCTCAGTGGCGCATCGTTGCAGGAGTCTTCCACGCCGGCGAGCAGTGGCTTGCCATCGGTGCCGAACCGGCCGGGGACGGTGATGCGGGGCCTAAGCGAGGTGTCCCACCAGTCCTGGCGCACACCGGCGCGCAGCTTGAACGCATCGGTGACGTCGACCTGGTCGGTGGCGTAGACGCCGTAGTAGTTCGCACGCAGACGGTCGTCGTCACAGGAGTGCTTGGCGTCGCATTTGAACGTCACGTCGGCGAGCGAGGTTTCCGGCGGCACCGGCGCGAATGCGTCGACGATGTTGGGCAGGTCGGCGGTGCTGCGTTCCGTGGACAGGCGCTGGTTCTGATATTCAAAGCCGGTGAGCAAGGTGTGGTGCACATCGCCGGTGGCGAATCGCCAGACGGGTTCAAACTGGTAGTCGACGCTGTCGTCGGCGTCATCCTGCTGCCGCAGCTGGCGATTCACCACTTCGCCGTTGGTCACCCTGGTGCTGGCGCTGTCGCCGTTCACTACGGCATCCAGCGTGCGGTGAAGGTAGGAGAGGCGATTGTTGATCGTCAGCACATTGCTCACCGCCCACTCGTCGGACAGCGTGGGCCGCACGAAATCCGAATGCGCGCTGGTGAAGGGCGAGGAATACAGCGCATTGATCGACACATGCCGCAGTGGCTGGCCGTCGAAGTAAATGATGCCGTACGAGTCGGGCGTTTCATGGATGTTGCGCGCATCCAGCGCAACGTCGGTGATGTGATTGCCCCACAGCCAGCGCAGGGAGGGGCGCACCTCGTAGTCGTGGCTGTGCAGGTCGCGAAAGCCGTCCACATGCGAGAACGTCGCGTCGACGCGATAATCCAGACCGGCCACGCCGGTAGGGCCGGTGACGTAATCGCTGTTGGTGATCGAGCCGAACGAGCCGTACTGCAGGCTGCCGCCGTAGTGGAACGTGGCGGCAGGTGCGTAATGCACGATGTTGATGGTGCCGCCCGGCGGACCGCTGCCGAACAGCGCCGAGCCCGGGCCTTCGAGAATCTCCACCCGCTCCACGCCGTTGAGCGAGTGCGACAGCCCGCTGAGTTGATCGCCATCGGAGAAGCCATCGCTGTAGATCTGCGCGTTGAGGCCGCGGATCAGGAAGTGATCGAAGTAGCCCTTCGAATCCTGCCCACCGGCATTGACGCCGCTGGCGTTGGCGACCACGTCGCGCAACATGGTCGCGCCTTGCTCGGCCATCAGGGCGCGTGGAATCACCTGCACGCTGGCGGGCAGGTCCTCGATACGGGTGCCGGTCTTGCCCAGCGAGGGCGCGAGACCGGGTTTATTGGTGCGGTCGCTCTGGTCGTAGACGCCATGCACCGAGACGGGCGTGAGAGTCACGGCCTCCTGCGCCCATGCCGTGGAGGCAAACAGCGCGACGCCGGTGAGCAGGGCGAGATGGACGCCATGACTTAGGCGCGAGTGCCGCAGCGGACGCACGGCAGGGGAAAAGCGGCGATCCTGGATATGTGGCATGGGTTCCCTCGGCGGCGAGTGAGGCTCAGCAGGCAGTAACTGAGAATCACTTTCATTTGTTTTGCGCCGTAAGTGCCCGTTGTCGAGGCTATGGTTTAAACGCAAATAACTACGTTTTCCGCAGGATTTTTCAAAGGAATGCCGCGTACCCGGCAGCGATTTGTGGATGCCGGGTAGGCGGCACGCGACACGCGCATCGCACTGGATGCACGTGACCAGACATCAGCCGGTCGCGCGGGATTGGGCTTCGCGCAATTTCTCCGCGCACTCCTCGCAACACACTTCCACCACGCGATGGCCGACGGTCACCTTGATGGCGTTGTCGTCCAGCGGGTAATCGCACGCGGCGCAGGTCCTCTCACTCATGGCACGTCTCCGGATGTCACCCGAGATTGGGTTCACCCAGAAGACCACGCGCCCGTTCTCCTACGCTGTCGAATTCTTTAGCCGTTGGTGGTGACGCGAGATGCCGGGCGCGATTTTTAGGATTCGTCCCATATTTCCCGGCGATGGGCATACCTAAGCTGCGCAGACTCACTCACGCGCAGTCTGTCCATGTCCCCGAACCCGTCTTCCACGTACCTTGCCCGCCCTGTGGACGCACGCAGCGAACGCGCCTGTCGCGCCTGGGCACGGGCGGGCGGCATCATCTGCGCCATCGTCACGCTGATTTCCATGGCGTTCTCCGCCGAGTGGAAAATCCACCTGCTGCTTTCCGATCCCCTCGTGTGGATGACCACCTTGGTCGCGATCGCGGCCGGACTCGTGGGCGGCTACGCGCTGGGCGTGCACCTGCACGTGCCCATCGACGACTGACGATCAGGCGGGACCGCGCGACGCCTGGCGAAACTCGTTAGGCGAGCGGCCATAAGCCTGGCGGAACGCGTTGGTGAAATGACTGTGACTTGAGAATCCCAGTTCCGCCGCAAGGGCCGAGAGATCATCCACCTTGCCCAGCCGATCGAGCGCGCGCGCCAACCGAAGTTGCAGCTGATAGCGATAGAGCGGCATGCCTTCGACCTGCTTGAACACTTGCGTCAGGTAAACCGGCGAGCCGCCGATTTCCTCGCCGATCTCGGCCAGCGTCCAGCGACGCGACAAGTCGCTGGCCAGCAGCATCTTCACGCGATCGGCGAGGCGACGACGGGCGTGCGTGGATGTCGGCGTGCGCGAGGTGCGCGGTCCCAGGCTGCGGCATACCAGGGTGAGCGCGAGCGCCTCGGCTTCCAGCGGCTCGATGCTGTCGTGTTCGAGGTTGTGACGCAGCAGCGCCACCAGCGCTTGCGCACGAGCATCGATGCGCTGCGACTGGGCGCGGAAGATCGTGTCTTCGCCGGTCTGCACCAGCGCCTTGGGCGCCAGCTCGGCAAGCAGCGCGTCCGACAGGCGCAGCGATAAACAAGCATCGCCGCCCTGCAGCGGATGACTCACCTGATAGCCCTGCTGCGCATTGAAGAACAACACGTGATTGGCGTCGGCCACGGTCTGGTCGGAGGCCACGTGGCGCAGGTACAACCCGCGATAGGGAAACACCAGCTGGGTCGAGGCGGCACATTCTTCCGCGCTGCGATGGCGGCAGGTGCCGCTGCAGTGCACGTCGCGCAGCGTCAACGTTTCCGTCGACAGCAGAACCTGGCTGGAGAAACTCGACATGATCGGGCCGGCTGCACTCGTCCGGAGGTGCTGCGAGCATAACAAGGCCCCGCGTGCCCATCCTGTGCCAAGGGTCGGTAGCTAAAGATTCTGACAGCGGGCCCGCGCGGCGAATGGTCTCCTGGTCAGGCCCGATGGCGGGCGTCCCCAGGTCACCACCATGAACCACGATCAGGCCACCCAGGCCCAGGCCTTCCACCAGCTCCACGCCGGCGCCGAACCACTGATATTGCCCAACGCCTGGGACGTCGCCAGTGCCCGCGTGATCGAGCACGCCGGTGCCAAGGCCGTCGCCACCAGCAGCGCCGCGATGGCGTGGGCGCTGGGTTACCCCGATGGCGAACAGATGCCGCTGGACGAGCTGCTGGCGGCCTGTCGCCGCATCGCCGAGGCAGTCTCGGTGCCCTTGAGCATCGATATCGAACGCGGTTATGGC
The DNA here is from genome assembly GCF_056399745.1 of Dyella sp. 01N36. Lineage (NCBI taxonomy): Bacteria > Pseudomonadati > Pseudomonadota > Gammaproteobacteria > Lysobacterales > Rhodanobacteraceae > Dyella > Dyella sp. 01N36. The sequence goes on along the minus strand of NZ_JBFTRY010000082.1, from coordinate 2,812 downwards.
GTTGATGCCGAGGAAACCGGCGGCCTGGTCGGTGCCTTGATGCAGCTGGGTGTCGTCGGCATCAATATCGAGGATGGCAAGGATCCGGCCACCGGCCAACTGGCCGATTCGCGTCTGCTGGCGCAGCGCATCGCCTGCATTCGCGCCGTGGCGGAGCATCGCGGCATCGCGCTGTTCATCAACGCGCGTACCGATACCTATCTGAGCAAGGAGTTGTCGGGCGAGGCGCGCTTTGAGGAAACCCTCAAGCGGGCGCTGGCGTATGTCAGCGCTGGCGCGAACGGCATCTTCGTTCCCGGTCTCGCCGATGCCGATGAAATCCGGCGCCTCGCCGAGCTGCTGCCGGTGCCCCTGAATGTTTATGTGGGATATCCCGGTGCGCCGGACGCGGCGACTTTGCGTGAGCTGGGCGTGCGTCGCATCAGCCTGGGCTGCGGCACCATGCAGGCGGTGCTGTCGCATCTGGCCCGCATCGCGCGGGAAGCGCTGGTCGAAGGTCGCTACGACACCATGGGCGATCACATGCTTTCGGTGGGCGAGGCGAATGGCCTGTTCGAACCAGGCGTAGCCAGCGAACAGCGTCGACGGGCCTGAACTCTCGGCAAGGCAAATCGTTCTCAGGCAAAGCGCCCGCCATGAAGGCGGGCGTTGTGCATGGTGCAACGCATCGCCTTACCAGCGGTTGCGATTGGCGGCATCGGCGGCCAGACGCAGCTCTTCATCGGCCTGGGTCAGCAGCGCCTTGGCGCGGGCGGCATGACCACCGAGCCGATCGTCGTTGTCGATCTGTGCGTCGCTCACAAGCTGCCAGGCCTGCACGATATTCTGCTGGGCGTTGCGCAGGTTGCCGTGGCGATAGCCGATGTCGACCACCGGGCCGCCTTCCTGCGCCATGCTGGCGAACGGCAGGGCCAGCGCGGTGGCCAAAACGATACCCGTGATCAGTGCCTTGGTGTTCATGTCGTGCCTCCGGAAAGGATGAGTGAATGTCTTCATGCAACGTGGATCAGTGCATGGATGAAATGCTCCTCCGATGTCGCCCGTGCCGCTTTCCGATCTGCATGGCCTTTTCCAAATGCCACGGTCGGCGCGTCCAAAGCGCTTGCTGGTATCGTTTGACGGCACGCCGGCCTCGCCCAAGCATGTGAAGGCCGCATGATCGATGGAACCTGGGAGACGGCCGCGCAAGCGCCGCATGGGACGTGACGATGCTTCAGAGAGCGGCCATGAAACGCGCCGGGCAGGGCGGTGTATCGATGACACGTGCATCGATGGTGATTGCCGCGCTATCCACCATCGTGGAGTGGTACGACTTCACGCTCTATCTGTATTTCGCCACGGTGTTGTCGCGCGTGTTCTTCGGCGGTGGCGGCAACTCGTTGCTGGCGACGCTGGCGGGCTTCGCCATTGCCTATGCGATGCGGCCGCTCGGTGCGCTGGTGTTCGGCATCATTGGCGACAAACTGGGGCGGCGCCATACGCTGCTGATGTCGATGGCATTGATGACGGTGGCGATGCTGGCGACGGCGCTGCTCCCGGACTTCCACCGTATCGGCATGGCAGCCGGCTATCTGTTGCTGCTGTTGCGCTGCCTGATGGCGTTCTCCGTGGGCGGCGAGTACACCGGCGTGGTCGCGTATCTGCTCGAGGGTGCGGACAAGCATCACCGGGGATTGATCACATCGCTGGCTTCCGCAGCCAGTGAAATTGGCGCCTTGCTCGCCGTGGGCGTATCCGCGCTTACCGTGGGTTTGATGAGTCGAGAGAATCTCGATGCATGGGGTTGGCGCATTCCGTTCTTCGTCGGCGCGGCGTTGGCGGGGAGCATCTGGGTCGCGCGCTCGGCCATGCAGGAGTCGCCGGATTTCGAGCGGCAGAAGGCGCGTGGCACCGTGCCTGTGTCGCCCGTGCGCGACACGCTGGCGCATCACCGAGCTGCCATTGCGAGGACGTTTGCGATTTCGGCGCTGGGCTCCATTACCTATTACGTGGGCATCACTTATGTGCCGACGTTTCTGAGTTCGACGGGTGCGATAGGCGAGGGCATGTCTCTCGCGTTGTCGACCGTTGCGGCGGTTGCCGTCATTCTCGTTACGCCCTGGGCGGGAGCGCTTTCCGATCGCCTTGGCCGAAAGCCGGTGTTGGTCGTGCTCGCCTTGCTGTGCGCGGCGCTGCCTTCGACGATGTTCGCGCTGATGGCGCAGGGTTCGTTGTGGCACGTGGTGATCGCTGCAGTGGTGCTGGCCTGTGTGGCTGGTGGCGTGAGTGCCGTGGCTGCGTCGGCGACGGCCGAGCAATTTCCGGGTGAGGGACGGCTAAGTGGATTGGCGCTTGGCGTCACGGTGGCCACCGCGATCTTCGGCGGCATCACGCCGTTTCTGGCTGAGCTGCTGGTCAAGATGACGGGGTGGGCGGCGGTGCCGGGGGTGATGATTGCGGTCATCGCGCTGGCGGTGTTGCCGGTGTTGATGACGATGCCGGAGACGCGGCCGCGGGCTTGAACGGGTTGCGGCCATTCCTTCACCCGCCCGCCGCGTCATACGGGGACCCCGAGGGCCTGGAGCCGCATCAAGAGCCGAATAGCGCGCGTCGTTGCCGGACCGGGTAGTTCTTTTGTAGGAGCGCACTTGTGCGCGACCAGCCTACGAAGCGGTACATCCCAGCCCTGCGGTCGCGCACAAGTGCGCTCCTACAAGGGTGCGCGCGCCTTGGGTCGCAGATTGAGAGTGATGGGCGGCGATTTTCTTGTGGGAGCGCACCCTGTGCGCGACAAACCTACAGAGCGGTACACCCCGGCGTGGCTGTCGCGCAC
>NZ_JBFTRY010000081.1:0-15706 GCF_056399745.1 Dyella sp. 01N36 | reverse complement strand
AGCGCACCCTGTGCGCGACAAGCCTACAGAGCGGTACACCCCAGCGTGGCCGTCGCGCACAGGGTGCGCTCCCACAGATGGCGCGCACGCCACCACAAAAACAAAAAGGCCGCACTGTGTGCGGCCTTTTCTGTGCATCGACCTATCAATCTCAATCGATACCCAACTTCTTCAACTTATACCGCAGCGCCCTAAACGTAATGCCCAGCTTCTTCGCAGCTGCCGTCTTGTTGTAGCGCGACTCCTCCAGCGCCTTGATGATGGCCGTGCGCTCAAGGTTGCTGATGTAGTCATCCAGGCCGCCGCTGGCCGACGGTGCGGCAGCCACGGCAACGGGTGCCGGTTCAACGGCGGGCATGCCGGTGGAAGACGGTGGTGCCGTTTCGTTCTGCGGGCGCGGCGTGCGCTGCGGCAGCATCAGGTCGCTGACGTCGACCTGGTCGCCGTCGCACATGGCCATGGCGCGTTCGAGGATGTTTTCCAGCTCGCGCACATTGCCCGGGAAGTCATAGGCTTCCAGCGCCTGTTGGGCGGCAGGCAGCAAGTGGCCGGGCGTGCCGCCGCTCTTGTTGGCGAGCTGGCGCAGCACGAAGTTGGCGAGCAGCGGCACGTCGCCGCGACGCTCACGCAGCGGCGGCACGCGCAGTTCGATCACGTTGATGCGATAGAACAAGTCCTGGCGGAACTGGCCCTGGTCCACCAGCGCGGCAAGATTCTTGTGGGTGGCCGAGAGGATGCGCACGTCGACCGGCACTTCCTCGCGTGCACCGATCGGGCGCACGGCTTTTTCCTGGATCGCGCGCAACAGCTTCACCTGCATGTGCAGCGGCAGTTCGGCGACTTCGTCGAGAAACAGTGTGCCGCCGTGCGCGGCCTGGAACAGGCCTTCCTTGTCGCCTACCGCACCGGTGAAGCTGCCTTTGCGATGGCCGAAGAACTCGCTTTCCATCAGTTCGGACGGAATGGCGCCGCAGTTGACCGGCACGAACGGCCCGGTGGCGCGCGGGCCCTGCTCGTGGATCAGGCGGGCGACCAGTTCCTTGCCCACGCCCGATTCACCGGCGATGTACACCGGCGCCTGGTTGCGCGCCAGCTTGCCGATGGTGGCGCGCACCTGGTGCATCGCCGGCGACTCGCCGATCAGGCGCTCGTTGCCGTCGGGCTTGGCGGCGGCCTGGCCGCTGCGCTTTTCCTCGGCCAGGCGCAGTGCCGTGCGCACCAGGCGACGCAGCATCTGGATGTCGACCGGCTTGGAGACGAAATCGAAGGCGCCCGCCTTGAGCGCGCTCACGGCCGCATCGACATTGCCGTAGGCGGTGATCATCGCCACCGGCGTGTCCGGATGTTCGGCGGAGATCAGCTCCACCACTTCATGGCCGTTGCCGTCGGGCAGGCGCATGTCGGTGAAGCAGAGGTCGTAATGCCGTTCGGCGAGGGCGCGTCGGGCTTCGGTCACGGTACCTACCGCATCGACCAGCAAATCCATGCGGCCGAGGGTGATGGTGAGAAGCTCGCGGATATCGCGTTCGTCGTCGATGACCAGAACGGTCTGTTGGCTCATGTCGTCACTGTTTGCTGTGGACACGGCTAGGATAACCGTCCCCCTCGCGGGGGGCAAAGACTGATATGCGTGAACGCCTACCCGCGCGTCAAATGTTTGTCGAAGAATTTCACGATGGTCTCGTAGGCGGCCCTCGATTCAGGCATCTCCGGGTCGGAGAAGAAGGAGTGCCACATGCCCTCCCACACCTGCAGGTCGGTGGCCACGCCGGCCTGGCTGAGCAGGGTCTGGCTGCGGATGACGGCGCTCATGGCCGCATCGCGGGTACCGGTAATCAGCAGGGTGGGCGGAAACTGGTGCAGCAACTCCGGCGAAAGTCCGGGAAAAACCAGCGGATCGGTCGCGCTGGCGCCCTTGAAGTAGGGCAGCTCGCCCAGCCGCAGCGGGTGATCCGGCACCGGGGCGCCGTTGAGCAGCGGGCCCACCATCACCGAATCGCCGGCCATATCCACGACCGACCCGCAGAACGTGCCGATGGCGCCGGGCACGGGAAGCTTGTCGGTGATCAGTCGCGCCACGGCCTCGCCGGTGAGCACGCCGCCGGCCGAACAGCCGTAGATCCCGATGCTGCCGGGCTTGTACTGCTTGAGCAGGGCGCGATAAACCGCCTCCACGTCCTCGCTGGCGGCGGGAAAGACGTGCTCGGGCCCCTGCCGGTAGTCCACGCTGATCACCTTGATGCGGCCCAGGCTGGCGATCGGGATGGATTCCACCAGCGCGCCGCTGTGCGCGCCCCACAGAAAGGCGCCACCGTGCAGGTTGATCAGCACGCGCCCCTGGTTCTCGGGTGCAATGCCCTGGGCCGGCTCCACGACATCCGTCAGCACCCCGGCAATGGTTTCGCGATGGGTCTTGACCGGGTAAAGCGCCATCAGGCGATGGGCGCGATCGGTGTTCATGCGGTCGTAGAACGCGCGGCTCTGTTCGATCGGCGCGGTGATCGGCGGCGCCTTGCTGCCGGCGGCGAGCATCTTGGGAAAGAAGGCTCGCGCCTCCGGCGAAGCTTCCGATGAGTAGGGAAGGGTGATGTTGCCTACATGCACGCTACCGTCGGCGCGTACCGTGGGCTTGGCATCCTGCGCGTGAAGCACACCACCCAAAAGCGCCGTGGCGAGCGCAAACCGAACGGCCGCGCCGCGCGTCACGGCGTCTTCTCCGTCTTGGCAGCAGGTGCGGCCTTCTTCGCCTTGCCATCGAGCAACTCATGCAGCTTCAGATACACGCCGTTGGTCCAGCCGAAACCCACCACGTTTTCGCTATAGCCGGCCATCACCTTCACATCGGCATTGCCGAGCACCATGTTGTATTTCTCGCGGATGGTGCCGTCGTCGGCGAGGCCCTGGTCCACGGTGGTGGCGAATTTGCCGGCGAGGCGGCGGGCGTCGTCGTGGAAGCCGTAGTCGTCGAGTCCCTTGATCGCCAGCCAGTTGGTGGGCGCCCAGCCAAACGGTTCGCCCCACTGCACGCCGGCCGGATGGTTATCCATGCTCAGGCCGCCCTTGCGCTCGAACACGCTGAGCTTGCCGCGCAAGGTCGCCGCCTGTTGCGGCGAAGCGATGCCGGCCCATAGCGGGTAATAGGTGGTGACGTAGGGCAGCGGCGAGGGCTTGCCGGCGATGAAGTCGTAGTCGAGATACATGCCGGCCTGCGCGTTCCACAGGTATTTGTCCATCGCTGCCTTGCGTGCGTCGGCGGCCTTGGCCCAGCGATCCGCCTCGCCGGCCTTGCCCAGCTGCAGGGCAAAATCGTGCAGGTCGCGCTCGTAGCGATAAAGCAGGCTATTGAGGCTGGCATCGGCATAGTGATGGGTGGAGCCGCCAAACGGGCCGAAATGCGCGTTGGTGTCGAAACCCGATTCGCGCATCGCGCGGTCGCCGTGGAAATAATCCGCAGTGAGCCGATAACCATCCACCCAGGCGCCTTCACACACTTTCGAAGTGTGCACGTCGCAGCTTGCATCCTTGAGCGTGGCCGCCTCTGCATCGCTCGGATGCTCAGCAGCCTTGATCAGATAGCCGGGATCGTCTTTGGGATGCGCACGCAGCCAGCGGATCACGCCTTTGTAGTACTCGCTGTCCTTCGCTTCGAGCACCGGGCCGCTGCCGAGGTCGTAATAGCGCGCCAAGCCCGTATCGCCGGCGCGATGTTCGGGACGCGTCCAGATCTCGTAATTGCGCACCGCAAGTGGATAAGCCTTGGCCAGCCACTCGCGCCGCGCGTCCGCRTTCGGGAAGGCGGCGGGGTCATCCAGCACCGCGGTCATCATCGCGGTGAGGAAAGGCGGCTGCGAGCGGCTGAGGTAATACGTGCGGTTGGCATTGAGCACGCCGCCGTAGTTCTCCACTTCGAACAGCGCGTTGTCGACCATGTCCCTGGCCAGGTCGAGGCGGTGATCCGCCACCAGTCCGAGCTGGATGAAATAGCTGTCCCAGCCGTACATCTCGTTGAAGAAGCCGCCGGGCACTACATAAGGATGCGGCAGATAGAGCAGGCCCTGCTGCGGCAGCCGGGTCGCATCGATATCGCCCAGCTGCTCCACCTTCTTGGGCAGCGGACGCACGTCGACGCCGCAACGTTTGCCGATGGCTGTCACCGCATCCGGCACGGCTTGCCCTGCAGGCACGTAGAGCACCGGATGCCCGACCACCTTGGTGTCGACCAGCGAGGCGCAGTCTTCCTGCGAGCGCGTCAACGTGGTCCAGGCCTTGTCGATATAGGTGCGCGTTTTCGCCGGATCGGGTGTGGCGGCGGCGAACGCCGTGCTGGCGACGGCGCATGAAAGCGCGAAGGCGATAAGGCGAGGACGAAGAAACGAAGGATGGGCTTGGCGATTCATATCGGCTCCCGGGTCGGTGCGTGATCGTGTGTCTTCATCGCGTTGGCGCTTACAGCGTCTTGCGCGTCAGTCGCGCCTTGCCGTCGGCGCCATGCTCGACGGTGATGTCGTATTGCTTGCCGCGGAAATGCACGCCCTTGAGCTGCATCGATTTCCACGCTGATGGCAAGGTCGGTGCGTAGGCCTGGGTGAGGCCATCGTCATCGATGCGCAAGCCGCTCAGTCCGTAGACGAAGCTCTGCACGAAACCGGCGGAGGTGGCGAGGATGTAGCCCGCGTTGTTCGCCACCGTTTCGGTGCGCACGTTGAACGGCGGCTTGAGGAAGCCCACCAGGTTGCGCTRGATCCAGTCGTTGGCGCCCTGCGCGTCGCCCAGTTCGGCCGAGCCCACGGCCAGCATCACCATCATCATTTCGTTCGGATCGTCGCCGTGTTCCTTCAGCTCGTGCAGCTGGAAGTCGAAATCGTTGCGGCGAATCTGCGGCGTCATCGGCAGGTCGAGGTTGGGATACATCAGCCATGCCAGCGACGAACCCATCCAGGTGATCTTGTCGTGCGGCACCGACGCATCGAAATCGAGATGGCGCTGGTTCTTCTCATCGAACGGAACATACATCTTGTCGGCGATCACGCTCCACTGCGGATCGGCGTTTGCGCCCACCTTCTTCGCCGCCTTCACCGCAATGCGCAGCGCCTTCTGCGCCACCGCATTGGTGAACGAGTCGTTGGGTACGTCGTCGTAGGCTTCGTCGGGCGAGGTGACGTGGTGGATCTCGTAGCGGTCGCTGGCCTTGTCATAGCTGACGCGGCTGGCCCAGAAGGTGGCCACCTGCTCGATCACCGGCCAGCCGACTTGCTTCAGCCACGCCTCGTCGCCGGTGGCGTTGTAGTACTGCCACTGCGCGATGGCGATGTCGGCATTGACGTGGACCTCGCGGAACACGCCGTAGGCAAAATGCGGTGTGTAATCCTTGCCGGTTTCCGGATCGGATTCCCACGGATACATCGTGCCCTTCACGCCGTACTGCCTGGCGCGATCCTGCGCGGGGCCGATGGTGCGGTGACGGAACATCACGATCGGCTTGGCGCGTTCCGGATGCAACAAAAGCAGGGCGGGGAACACCCATGAATCGCTGTCCCAGAACGCATGGCCAGCGTAGCCCGGCGTGAGCGCACACGCGCCCATCGGCCAGCTCGTGCCCACGGTGGTGTTGGACAGCAGATAGTAGAGATCCGAATGCACCGCCTGCTGCACCTTGGCATCGCCCTCAATGCGGATATCCGACTGCCACAGCGTATGCCACGCGGCCTGATGCTTGGCGAGCAAGGCGTCGAAGCCGGTCTTGCGCGCCTGCGTGGCGAGTGCGAGATCGGCCTGCGCATTGCCGCCCCAGCCTTCGCGCGACGCGGCGATATATTTGGTGAAGGTGTAACTCTGGCCCTTGTGCAGCCTGGCCTTGAGGTTCAGCGAGAGCTTGTACGGCCCCTTTTCGAGCTGCACGTCTTCGACGTCCAGCCCCTTGGGCAGCTCAACCGCCACCGCCTGCGCCACGGCGACGCCTTGCTCGGCGCGTCCATCCAGCCACAGCGTAAGCGTCTTGGTGTCGCCACCGTTGGACTGGATGCGCACCACGCCCGGGTACCACACGGCCGCGCGATCCGGCGTCGGCACGGGTTTGTTGTCCAGGTTCTGCCCGCTGGCGATCACCGCGGCGATCATCTCGTCGCCAGTCATCTTGCCGATGGGGAAACGCGGCTGGTGTTCCGACCACAGGCGAATGGGAAAGGTCAGCTGCACGCTGCCGTCGAACTGCGGCGTGAGCGTAAGGCGCGTGGCGGCAAGATGCCCCGCGTCCTGGCTGACGAAGGTGGTGACCTGCACGTCGGTGGACTTGTTGGCGTAGGCGAAGCGGTACTTCGTGCTCAGCGTGGCGCCGTACATGTCCAGCGTCTGCGAGTAGTCGGTGAAGATCTCCTTCGCCACGCGGGTGGAATTGAGCCAGCCGCCACCGGGGTTGTAGTCGATCTCGTTCCAGCCGGGCATGGCCGCGGGACGGGCGATATCGTCCTTCGCATAGTCCATGGTCGCGACCATGTAGCCCATGGTCGGTTCGGTGCCACGCACCGAGGTGAGCGTGGAGTAGTAGCCGTTGGCCAGGTAACTGGGGAAATAGCTGCCAAATTGTTCCGACGTGCCGGTGAGCACAAAGCTGGGATCGGTGGCCGCGCTGACGCGGGCGGCAACAAACAGCAGGCCTATGGCAGCCGCGCGTGGCAGTTGTCGTAGCGGGGACTTCATGGGGCGCGTCTTCCTTGTTCCATCGGGTGATCACTCGCGCGCTTAGCGGGCGGGTCCAAAAGGATTGGTGATGCCGGCCATCCACGGATCGTGCGTGGCGGTGCGCCAGCGCGCGAGCTGCGTGCGCAGGTCGGCCAGCACGTGGGCATGGCTCGCCTCGCCGGCCAGGTTCACTACTTCGTCCGGGTCGGCGTGCAAATCGTAGAGTTCTTCGTCGGGGCGATGCTCAAATGCTTCGAGCGTGCGCTTGCCCAGACGGGCGCCCGGCGTGCTCGTGATGGCCTTCCACGATGGCGATAGCGCCACGTCGCTGGCAATCGGCACGCGCAGGCTGGGCTGCAGATTCACGAAATAGCTGTAGCCCCGCGTGCGCAATGAACGGGTGGGGTAGTACTGATCGATCTCGTGGAAGGAGTGCGTGGCAAACACCTCGTCCCAGCCGCCGGGCGTTGCCTGCTCCAGGATCGGCAACAGCGAACGGCCGGGCAGCGGCAGATAGCGATAGCCCTGCGGCGGCGACACGCCGGCCCAGTCGAGGATGGTGGGCGTGATGTCGATCCAGCTAACCATCGCGTTGTTGCGGATGCCGCGACGCGTCGCCTTCGGCGCTCGAACGATCAGCGGCAGATGGATGCCTTCGTAGTAGAGATTGTCCTTGGCGCCGGGAAACGGGCGGCCGTTGTCGGACAGATAGATCACCAGCGTGTCGTCGGCGTGCCCCGAGGCCTGCAGTTCGCGCAGCAGGATGTCCACGCCGCTGTCCATCCGGCTCACCGCTTCGTAGTACTGGGCGAGGTCCTCGCGCACGCCCGGCAGGTCCGGCAGATGCGAGGGAATGGTCACCTCCTGCGGCCGATAGCGCATGCGCTGAACTTCCGGCCAGTCGCGCGTGTTGCCGAACTGCGAGGCATCGCCGGCGCGATGCGGGTCGCTGTAACCGATGGTAAGAAAGAACGGCTTCGCACCCTGAGCGCGCATCCACTGCCCGGCGGCATGCCCCATGGCGGCCACGTCGCGGTTACCCGCTTGCTCCGGCAATAGCCACGCATCGTAGGCAAGTGCGGCCTCCGGCTTCACATGCAGCTTGCCCACCAGCGCAGTGGCGTAGCCGTGCTGCTTGAGCATCCACGGCAGCGTCTTGACGTCTTCCAGCAGCGAGAAGTTGTGTACGTCGTGCGCCAGGCCGTACATGCCGTTGGTATGCGAGTACAGGCCCGTATACAGCGTCGAGCGGCTGGAGCTGCACGACGACACCGAGGCATAGGCATCGGTGAACAAGGTACCTTCGCGTGCCAGCCGATCAAGTGCGGGTGTATGAACTGCCGTCCCCACGCCGGACATGTCGTAACCGTGGTCATCAGCGACGATCAGAAGGACGTTGCGTGCACCCGTCGTCCGGTTGCCAGCGGCTGCCGTCCACTTCGATGTCAGCGCGGCTCCCGCCGCCACCACGCCCGACGCCAGGAACTGGCGGCGCGTGAAACTCACGCCGCACCCTCCGGTGCCAGCAAGGCGGGCAGCGCCGATCGGTCGGTTTCGCGCTTGAAKAAGAACAGCGTCACCAGGATCAGCGTCATCGGCACCAGCGAAAAATAGAACGCGTGGATGCCGCCGAAGTTGGTGAAGACGATGGCAGTGATGCGCGAACCCAGCGTGCCGCCCAGCGCGGAGAAGATCACGATAAGGCCGGTCATGGCCGCGTGCGAGGGCTTGGGCAGCGAGCTCAAGGCCACCGAATTGATGACCGGGTAGATCGGCGCCATCAGCAAACCGATCAGCGGGATCAGGTAGGCAGCGACAGGCGCGTTGAACCAACCCACCTCCGTGCCAGTCGCGGGATGGCTCGCCAATGGAAGTACCAGCAGGATCAATGCGCCCATGCCCACCACGCACAGATTGAGCAGCACGTGCCACGACATCCGGCGCAGCAGCTGCCCGGCAAGAATGCGACCCAACGCCGTCGCGCCGGCCAGGATGCTCGCCATCTGGATGCTCATCGCATTGGGCAGCTTGAGGATCTCGTTGTTGAATGTCGGCAGCCACGTGCTGAAGCTCTGTTCAATCAGCACGTAGAGAAACGCCGACAGCAGGAAGACGTACACCAGCGTGCGCATCAGCAGTCGATACATGTCGCGCATGGCCTGCACCAGCGACAGCGGCGAGCCGCCATGGGCTGCCGTTTCATCCAGCTGTGCGCCCGACAGCAGCGCAATGGTGCCGAAGCACATCAGGGCCAGCACCCAGTACACGTTGAACCAGGATGGGTTGGCCGGGTTGCCGTGGTCGATGAACGCGCTGAACAGCCAGCCGCTGGCCAACACGCCCAGCATGAACAGCCCTTCGATAGTATTGGTGAGTCGACCATGCTCGGCCTTGCTGTCAGTCAGCAGGCCGATGGAGGAATACACGGCCACCTTCGCCAGCGCGAACGACACGCCGACGCAGGTGAACAATAATTCGGTGGTGTGAAAACTCGGCAGCAGCGGCATCAGCACGCAGGCGCTGCCCACGATGCCCAACGCCAGCATCATCGCGCGACGGTAACCCAGCCGTGGCAGAAACGAGGCCACCAGGAACGAGGTGAGGGCGATCGGCAAGTCCTTGAACAGTTCCAGCAGGCTGGCCTGCGGCTTGTCGATACCGAAGGTGTGGATGGACTGCAGGATCACCGTGCCGACACTGTTGAGCAGTATCGCGAACACCATGTAAATCGTCGCCAACGCCACGACCATGCGGAACCGGTTCATGCACACCTCGTAATGAGGTTTAAAAAGGTCCCGGTCCGCCGCACTAGTGGCGGACCGGGACAGTCGAGGGAAGTGCTCTTTAGAACTTGTACTTGACCTGCAGGTTGACCTCGCGACCTTCGATCGAGCGCGCCAGAATCACGCCGTTGGTGCTGGCGAAGCCGAACAGGCGCGAGTTGCCCTCCGTCACGCCGATCTCGTTGGTCAAGTTAGTGCCTTGCAGGTTCACCTGCCAGCTCTGGCCGATGTTGGCCGTGGCGCCGAAGCTCCAGCTGTAGTAATCGCCCAGCGGCTGCTGTTCGATCAGGTCGCCGTAGCGATTGCCCACGTACTCATAGGTGATCCAGAACTTCATGCTGCCGAACGAGGTGGGGAAGTCGTACGACGGCGTCAGGCGGCCCTGGAACTTGGGCTGGCGCTGCAACTGCATGCCATCGAGGCTGGCGCAGGCCTCGGTGCCATCCTGCGTCATATAAGGCGTGCAGGCGGCGCTGTGGGTGTAGTGGCCGTCCATGTAATCGCCGCTGAGGGCGAGCTGGAAGCCGGGAGCGTTCGGGATCGGCTTGAGCACCGTGGTGAAGTTGATGCCCTTGGTGGCCGAGCCGTAGTCGAACGAGAACTGCTGGCCATTGCCCTGGGTGATCGTGTACGGCACGTTGTAGAACAGCTTGCGGTACGCGTTCACATCCAGGTACACCCAGTCCGCCTGGTATTTGTAACCCACTTCCATATTGTGGATCTTGTTGATCGGTTGGCTGGGCAGGCCGCGCAAGTCATCGAAACCCGGGAAGTGCACGCCGTCGTTGATACGGGCGTACACGCTCATATTGCTCTGGATTTCGTAGTTGGCGCCGATGGTCCACGAAGGCGCGGTCTTGGCGTAGTTGATGTAGTTGTTGCCGCCCACCACGTACTGCGAGTTGTTGTTGTAGAGCGTGGTCGGGTTGTTGTCCAGATCGCCCGTGGCAGTGTTCTGGATGCGGCCATTGGCTTCCTGGCGCTCCACGCGCACGCCGGCGTCGAACAACCACTTGTCGAGCTTCCACGAGTCGGTGAGGAAGAAGGCGGTGTTGAAGCCGTTCCACGCCTCACGAATGGCCGTGGACGGGCCGCTCACGAAACCACCCGGGCTGGACAGCACATCGCCATTGCTCAGCGACACAGCGATCGGGCTGGGGTTGTTCTTCGCCTGCAGCAACATGTTGTTGCCCAGGAACCAGGTGTCGTGATCGTTGTAGACCGCGGTGTAGTTGCCCACGGTCAGCGTGTTGCCGTCGAAGATTTCCTTGCTGATGTGGAACTCGTTGGTGGCGCCCTGGATGCGCTTGTGCACATACCACAGGCCTTGCGTGGTCACGTTCTGGTTCATGTCCGCCGCCTGGCCGTTGTTGGTGTACACGGCAGTGGCGGTGGTGCCGGCAGGAAGGCCGTTGGCGGTGATCTGGTCGTCGATATAGCTGCTCAGCGTCTGCGGGTTGGCGCCCGTGCTGAAGAAGGCGGTCGTGTTCATCTGGCCGCCGGTGAAATTGAACTTGTCCGAGACGTTCCAGTTGTCGCCAAAGGTCAGGTCCAGATTGCCGCCCACGGAGAAGATGTCCGCACCGCGGCCGTCGGCCAGGTTCACGTGCTGGCCGCCGGGCTGGCAGCCGGCCGTGTTGCAAGGCGTGGTCTGCAGGAAGTTGTACTGATCGGCCTTGCTGCCGAAGGTGCCGGTGAGCGCATCGAAGCCGGGGTAGTTTTCAAACTGGCCGCGGCCCGGATTGAGGATCGGCGTATCGGTGACGAACTGGTTGTGGTCCTTCAGGTCGCGCGCATAGAACATGATCGAGCCGCTGTCGCCGAAGTTGTGCGTCAAGGTGGCAGTGAGCTGGCCACCCTTGTCGGCATCGAACTGCGGATCGCGCACGCCGTCGGACTTGCGCCAGAAACCGCCGACGCTGCCGTACCAGCCATCGGCGATCTTGAAGCCGTAGAAGCCGTCCAGGCGCACCAGCCCTTCCGAACCGTAGGTGACGCCGACATCACCGCTGGGCGTATCAGTGCCTTCGCGCAGGATGAAGTTCGCGGTGAGGCCGGGCTGGCCATTGCCGTACAGCACGGCCGGGCCGCCGAGCACGAATTCGGCGTGGTCGATGGTGTCGTCCAGACGGAACATCGAGGAGTTTTCCATGAACGACAGCGTCGGCATGGGATACAGCGGCGAACCATTGAGCTGGAAGGTCACGAACGGAGCATCGCCACCGCCCGGGAAGCCGGCAACTTCGATGTTCGCACCGGTCTGGCCGCCCGAGGATTCCGGAAACACACCCGGCGCCATCTTCAGCAGGTCAGCGGAGCTCTTGGGATTGAATTCGCGAATCTGGTCGAGCGTGGCAGCGGTGACCGAGTACGAGGTGTCGATCTTCTTCAGGCCGCCCGCCGCGGCGGTGCCGGTGACCACCACCTGGTCGAGATTGGTGGCGTTCTTCTGGTTGGCCGCCGGAGCGGCTGGCGCTGCCGATGGACCTTGGGTCTGTGCCGGCGGAGTCTGCGCTGCGGGTGCCGCATCCTGCGCGTGCAGAGAACTGGCGACGAGCAAAGCAGCAATGCTGGTGGCAAGCAGCCTACGAGTCATGCGTTGCGTGTTCATGGTGTTTCCTCCCCATCAAAGAAAAGCAGTTGTAGTGTTTCTTAGGAGTGGTACTGCACGCTGTCAGAAGGGTCCTGATCAGTGGTTCGACACGGCCTCCGCCGCCGTTCCCGGAACGGTCGGTGGTCGGTTGAGATAGCGCTGGATATCGAACGCATCGATACCCGCCAAAATGTCCTCGGCACGCGCAAGCACGGTGGCATCGCCGACACCCACGGCACGCATGCCGGCGGCCAGGATGCTGTCGACGCCGGCAGCGGCATCCTCCACGCCGAGGCAGGCTTGCGCTGCGACGCCAAGACCCGATGCCGCCGTCAGAAAGATTTCCGGATGCGGCTTGGAGTGCGTGATGCGCGACGCATCGACCACATAGTCGAACAGTTCGGCGATGCCCAGCCGCTCCAGCAGCAGCGGGGCATTGCGGCTGGCCGATGCCAGTGCGGTGCGCAGGCCTGCCGCGCGCACGCTTTCCACGGCATGACGTGCGCCGCTCAGCAATTGTCCCGGGCCGAAGCAGTCGATCTGTGCGACGTAGTAGTCGTTCTTGCGGTCTTCCAGTACGCGTTTCTCGCGCTCGGAATAGGCGTGCGGCGCACGCTCCAGCAAAATCTCGAGCGAACCGCGGCGGTCCACGCCTTTCATGCGTTCGGCGATGTGTTCGTCGAACGGCGCGCCGATGTCGTGCGCCAATTGTTCCCATGCAGCGCGATGCACCACGGCGGTATCGGCGATCACGCCGTCAAGGTCGAAGATCACGGCCTGCAGCGGCGCTTGCTCGAGTGCGCGATGCGGCATCGAGATCGATTCGCCATGGCGCAGGCGCACCGGCTCACCGGCATGGCTGAAGCGCACGCTGTCGCCGCGCGTGACGGTGTAACGCACGCCGGTGCGATCCACTTCCACGCGAAGATGACCCTGCTGCCAGGCGACGCCAAAGCGATAGCGGTGCCAGGCGTCGGGCAGTTGCGGGCGCAGGCGCAGTTCGCTGTTCACCACGCGCATGCCGCCGTATCCCCAGGCCAGCGACAACCAGCTGCCGGCCATCGCGGCCATGTGCAGTCCGTGCGCGGCATTGCCGTGCAGATCGTCCAGATCCACGCGCAAGCTGTCCTGGAAGTAGCGCCAGGCCTTTTCGGTTTCGCCCACTTCCGCGCCCATCACGCCGAAGGTGGAGGCGGACAAGGTCGAGTCGTGCACGGTGACGCCTTCGTAATAGTCGAAGTTGCGTCGCTTGGCGGCGAGGCTGACCTCATCGCCGGCGAGCATCAGCGCGAGCAGCGCATCGGCCTGCTTGGCGACCTGGTGGCGATAGATGGTGAGCGGATGCAGTTCCAGCAACAGCGGACGCTTGCCTTCGCCGTCCGCGTGCGCCGGCATGCGCGGCTTGTCGAGGAAGGTGTCGTCCTGCGGAAAGATGCCGAGCTGCGCATCTTCGGCCAGATACATCAGCTCCGCGGCACGCTGCCACTGCATGATCTCGAACGATTCCAGGCCGATGCGGCGGGCCAGTTCCGCGTAGGTATCCGGCGCCGAGCCGGCCAGCCAATGCGCCACCGCAGCCGCGTCGCGCAGATGTCGTTGCGCCATGCGGTTGGTGTAATGGTTGTTGTCGACCAGCGCGGTGTATTCGTCGGGACCGGTCACGCCATGGATGCAGAACGCCCCGCCGCGACGCGGATTGAAGTGGCCGATATCCAGCCATATGCGCGCCGTTTCGAACAGCATCTCGGCGCCAACGTCGCGCAGAAAGGCGTCGTCGCCGGTGGCATCCACATAGTGGCGGATCGCCCAGGCCACGGCGGCGTTGATGTGGTACTGCGCCGAGCCGCTGGGAAAATACGCGGAGCACTCGTCGCCGCTGATGGTGCGCCACGCATACAGCGCGCCGCGGGCGTGGTTGAGTTCGCGTGCATGGGCGCGGGCGCGCTCCAGCGTGCCGTGGCGGTACATCAGCATGCTGCGCGCCACATCGGGTGCAAGCGCGACCATCGCCGGCAGCATGAAGACCTCGGCATCCCAGAAGTAGTGGCCTTCGTAGCCTTCGCCGGTGAGGCCCTTGGCCGCAGTGGTGCCCTGGCCATCGCGACTGCTGGACTGGAACACGTGGAACAGGTTGAAGCGCAGCGCCTGTTCGGTGGCCGGATCGCCATCGATGGCCAGATCGGCGTTATGCCACAGCTGTGCGAGTGCCTGGGTCTGGCGCGCAAGCAGGGCGTCGTAACCTTGCGTGCTCGCTTGCGAGAGTGCGCTGGTGGTGCGCGCTAGCAGTTGGGCGTCGGTGTCGTCGTCCTCGGGCTGCGTCCAGGCGTAAGCGACATATTTTTCGAACGACACCGATTGACCCGGCGCCAGCTCGCCTTCGAACACCTGCATCACGCCATGCTGCGCGAGATTGGCCAGGCGAAAGCCCAGGCTGTCATCGATGATCGCGTGCTGCTGCATGCACGCCACGCGGATGTTGCTGTGGGCGGTGCGCTGAAGCACGTGGGCGAGCAGGTCGCCCGCTGCCGCGTCGATACTGGCCAGGCCGCCGTCCACGCGCGTGCCGATGCGCGGGTCGTCGCCTTGTTCGGTGGCGTGGCGTGCCGTGCTGATGCAGGACTCCAGCGTGATCGGCCCGGAGTAGTCGATCGACTGCACGCGATAACGGATCGCCAGCAGGGCGGCGCTATCGAAACTGACGATGCGTTCGGCATCGATCAGCAAGGTCGCTCCGTCGGGCGAGCGCCAGCGCAACTGCCGGCGATAACTGCCGCTGCGCAAGTCCAGGGCTCGCTCGAAGTGCAGCCACTCGCCGTCGCCAAGGCGTACCGGCGTGTCTCCAAGGCGCAGATGGATGCGCGTGCCGTCGGCGACCGGAATGCGGGTGTCGGTATGGGCGGCGAAACCGGGAAAACGCTCGTGATACTCGATCGGCGTGCGTTCCCAGGCGCCAGCCAGGAAACAGGCCTGGCTCGGGCTGTCGCCTTCCTCCAGTCCGCCGCGCACGCCCAGCGCGCCGTTGGAAAGGGCGAACAGGCTTTCATCCTGCGCGAAACCGGCAGGATCGGCGTTCTCACGGGTGACCACCCAGGCGTCGCGCAAAGCACGGCCAAAGGGCGGCAAGACCTGCGCCGTTTCTGGTTGATCCAACGTCTCTCTCCGCTCTTATTTTCTGCTTTTTGGCGGGACCACTAGAGGCGTGGACCAGCCTGGCTTTTTGGTGTGCGGGCGGAGCTTCGCAGCAAATGTTATCGATATCAAGATATCGATAACATTTGCTGCGGCACAACATCGTTGCGCCTGAAATCGATCTCATGGATGGTGTGTTGCGAGCGCAAGGTCTTGCGCCACCGAAAGAGCGCGTGCCGGCTGGGCAAGAGGTAGGGGAGCGATGTTTCCATACGGTGTTGGACGTTGGCAGTGCAAACCACGACACTGTCGGGGTTTGCCAAGGTTGGCCGTCGTGCGGATGCCGTGCGATCGCTCACAAGACATTGGGGCCAGGTCTTGAGTCGTCAGCAAAAGAATCGCCAGGGCGCCACGCCTTCCGCCAGTCTGACCATGGCGGATCTGGCGAAGGTGGCCGGGGTATCCAAGATCACCATCTCGCGGGCGCTCAGCGACAGCCCGCTGGTGCAGCGCGAGACCCGCG